>LKNC01000164.1 GCA_001564255.1 Natrialbaceae archaeon Tc-Br11_E2g1 | reverse complement strand
GAGGCGTTTGCCGATCCCCCCGGGGATAGCCAGATCCTCGAGGCTCACCTCACCTCCCCGGACGTCCTCGATGACCCCGTTTACGTACTCTTTGACGCCCTCGACGTCGCCGTCGCGGACGAGCATCTCGATGACCCGATGCTGAACCTCTTTGGTGATCGGCGCGATGTCAGAACGCTTGTACTCGAAGCCCGTGATGTCGATGTCGTCGACGTCCTTGCCCTCCTTCCAGACGATGTGGCCGGCGTAGCGTTTTTTCGTTCCCGCCTGGAAAAAGCGCCGGTAGAGTTTCTCGAACTCGATCTGGAAGCGGTGGAACTCCGCGTCGAGTTCCTCGCGTGCGAAGTCGTCGTACCGTTCGTTGACATACTCTTCGATGTCAAACGACTGGTCGATGGCCTCGTCTTTCGAGGCTTCGGGCCCCAGTTCTATCATAACGCTGTCAGTATCTCCGTAGGCAACGTCGTACTCGAGTTCGTTTGCGGCTTCCTCGGTGAACTCGATCACCTCACGGCCGGTGGCCGTGATCGCCGCTGCGGCCTCCTTGTCGTAGAGTCGGAACCGATCCCAGCCCGAAACGCCGTAGAGGGACTGGCCGACGAACTGGAACTTCCCGTTTCGCCCCGCGAGCAGGGTGTGGTTGTCCTCGACGGTCACACAGTAGACGCCGTCGTCGGCGGTAGACCGTGCGAAACTCCGGTCCGTTCGGAGTGTGTTCTCTGACGTCTCGCTCACGTAGATCCGCCACGAGCCACTGTCGCGGTCGTAACTCGCCGTCAGACCGAGGTGTGCACAGAGCCGGAGGACGTCGTCCCGAAGCATCTCACTCGAGGTCGTGTACCGCCACGACGCCGTTTCGCGGTCGCCGTCACCGTCGATCAGCGTCTCGAGGAACAGCCGTTTTTGCCGTCGGGAGAGATCGAAGACGAACTCCGGAACCCGTTTGCTCGCGCTGTCTCCGCCACAGAGTTCCTCCAGCAGGTCACCCAGCAGTTTCGAAGTGACCTGGTAGGCTCGCTCGTCGACGTAGTAGTCGACGCCCATCGAATCGAACAGGTCACCGATCGAGGCGTGGTGGTCGACGCCACCGTCGGCGGCCACCCGCTCGTTCTGTGCAATCTGAACGGTCGTCGCAGAGCCGCGGACGTTCCCACCGAACCGCTTCTCGGTCGACGTGTGGACGTTCCCCTCGGTGATAAACCACGCCAGTACCTCGAGGAAGTCCTCGCCGTCGTAGGTCCGTGGAATCCACTTGCGGCCGGGTTCGCGATGGATGAAGCTCGTCTCACAGACCGGTTCGATGTACTCGCGGTGTTCCTCGAACTCCTCGGCCGTGAACACGTATCCCGTCTTCCCGACGTCGGCGTTCGGCACCCGGGGGGGTGTCCAGCCGAGCCCGGCGGTGAACGCGTGGCCGTGAACCGACGGACGGACCCAGACCTCGTACTCGCCATCGACGTATTCGGTGAGGTCGACGTCCTCGAGGCCCTCGCCGTCCGGCCCCTCCCAGTCGTGGGGGAGTTCGTAGTTCGTCGCCCGATCGAGCGCTCCGGCCTCGACGAACCGATACTCGTCTTCGGTGCTCCCGTTCGTCTCCGCTTTCCGGACGAGCATCCGGTGGTTCGGCGTCACCTGAAAGTCGATCGTGTCGGTCTCGATGTCGATCAGGTCGCCGTCGTACTCGGGGTAGGCGTGTGTCTCGACGACTGGCTTTACTTCCGCACGCATCGTCTCGGGATCGAGTGAGTACACCTCGTCGCCGACTGCGAGGTCGGTGATCTCCCGTACGCCCGCCGGCGTCAGGACCTCCGTGTCGGGCGTAAAGCAGTTCATGATGACCTTCACTGCCCCCTGCTGGCGGTCGTACTGTTCGTATTCTCTCGATCCAGGCTCGTACTCGTCCCGGAGTGATTTCTTCTCTTCCCGTTCGGACAGCAGTTCGGTGATCATCTCCCGCATGACGCCGTCGGGTTCCTTGCGGAAGTGTGTGGGTTCGGGTTCCGTGGGCGCGACGAACGTCTCCCCGTCGTACGCCTCGGGGTCGACTTTCGTCTCCGGGGAGGCGTTAACCGTTGTCATGCACATGGGGTAGAGCGATTTCAAGTCCAAAACTGTCACATTTTCTTTAATTCCAGTTATCGGATCGAACACCGCCCCGCCCTCGTACTCCTCACCTGCCTCCTGTTGGCCCTTCGAGGGCAACGCAAAGCGGCCGTGGGCCTCGTGGAGGACGTACATGTCCACCGTATCGCCGGGCGTTGGGGCGTCCTCGAGTTTACAGCCCACAAAGGAGCGCACCTCGTCCCAGAACGGGATGATCTCCTGTTGGCGGTCGAGTTCGACACAGAGTTCGACGTCCCGGAGGTTGTACTCGAGGAGTCTCGTGGGGTCGTCCTCCCAGAGGTCGCCGATGGAGCCGGCGTAACGTTCTTTTCCGACTCCCAACTCGGCTTCGCCGACGGCGTCCAGCCGGTAGGAGTCGAGTTCCGAGAAGACCATCCGCTGGTAGCCATACAGCAGGTCGAAGACGACCCGCCCCTTGACGTCGGGGCCGCCCCACCCGCTGCGCCAGACCTCACCGATCCGGGAGAGTCGGTCCGGGTTCAGATCGTGGTCGTGGTGGGGGCCCTCGAGGACCGCTAAGCGATCTAAGAGATATGGTGCGTCGAAATCATCGCAGTTGTGGACCAGACACCCTTCAGCGATGAAGTTGTGCGTCGTCGTTTCGATGTCGTAGGTCGTCTCAGTACCAGTTACCGAAACGTCAGTTACCTCAACGAAGACGTACTCTTCCCATTCTTCAGAGTGTGTCTCGTGGCGCTTGAGGTTAATTCCACGCCGATATTTGTCGTTACCGATTCGCTTTGTGTCAGTCCCGACATCAGCTTCGAACAACGCATATGGAATGTTCTCGGTTTGACCGCTTTTGCCACCCTCGCATTTCCTCAGTGCGGCCTTTTTCTCGGAATGTCCCATATATGGGAGAACATGGTCCTTCAGCCGATTGATATCGCGTTTCGCATCGGGAATTCTGACGACGTTCTCTCGCTGCTGAGCGTAGATCCCAAGCCGCTTGAATAGCTTCACGTACCATTCACCGATCGATCGGTTCTCAGCAGCGACCGTGATCCCACTTTGAGCGATATTTCCGTCGCCATCGATAGCTCCTGCTAAAAAGCGACTGATGTATTCGGACGGCATTTCGTAAACAGTCGAAAGGTCGACGACATCGTCGTTTTTGTTGCCAAACGGAATACCGAGCCCGTTGAAGGCATACATCGTCGCATAGTCGAGCACGTTCTGCTTGTAACATCCTTTTCCATCCGGTTGTAAGTAATTCTCGCCAGGGAATTGTCGATGGAGTTCCTCTCGAGTGTTGTAGAACCGAATGCCATCATCCGGTGACATCGACCCGTCGGTAAGGACCAACCCAGCGTAATAGAGCTCTTCAGGCGTGATTTTTCGTTCGAGATCAACACCCGTTCCCCGGTATTCGACGCCACCGTCTGGAACGGAAACGTCGTACCGATCCGCTCCATCTTGACAGCGTTTCGGCGTCCAAACGGTCGTATGAGGATGGTGTAAGGTTCCGGTCGACACGTCGAATTCGTCAGCTAACTCAGTGATAGCACCGTACGGGAGATCCGCTTTGAATTCGGAAATCGTCTGTTCGTCGGCATACCGTTGATTCTCTCTTGGAACGAGTTCCGAAAGGGTAGGAACGGCCGTCTCTTCGACGGAGAGTCTCCGTGGCTTCAGTACGTAATCACCGGGTTCGATTTCGCTTCCTTCCTTCCAGTCCACCGTGTCGTCGTCCCCGACCATGATCCGATGATCGGCTGATGATCGGAGGGAGTCTCCGTCAGCTAACGAGAATTCGCGAATCCTCTTTTCGCTTTTCCACTTGTTCGTTACTTCTGCAACGCTCGTTTGTTGAGATTCGGAACCAATTACGGGATCACCGATTTCAATATCTTGAATCTCTTTCTCGGTTCCATCCGCCATGAGAACGGCACTATCCGCTGGAAGACAGTTCCAGCCAGTGATAACATCGGGATCTGCCTTATTTCGGTCAGCAATGTAGTCGACGAACGCCTCGAGCATCGCCTCTTCTGACTCGAACCTCCGGATCTCGTGGTCGATCTCGCCCTCGATCGGATCGTACTCCTCGATCTCCTCTGGGATCTCGCCGTCGCCGTCGGGCGCGTCGAAGACCCACATCAGGTACTCATCGCGGTAGGAGTCGTGGCTGGTGAGACAGACGATCGGTTCCTCGCCGTCCTCGGGGAACCCGGAGCGATCCTCGACCTCGATGTCGAAGGTGAGCACGCGCGGGTCGGCGTCGACCTCGGCCGGCTCGATTTCCTCGTGGGGGACGATCAGCGAACCGTCCCCGGCACGCCGCTCGGGAACCCGAAGGCCACTTCGGACGTCCTTGTCGATCAGAAAACGGTTCGGGAAGAGGATGTCCGCCTCGTAGTGGTCGAACTCATCACGGAGCTGCCCGACGTCCCGTGGGGTCTGCCCGAAAATCTTCGTGAGGTTCTCCCCACGGATGCTCTCGTAGGGTTCGCCGTCGCGATCGACCTCCCGGCTCCCGGTGAGCCGGTCGTACTCCTCTTCGGGTGGGGACTCGAGTGAGTCGGTCGGCGCGTAGAAGTACGGCTCGAACCCGACGACTTTCAGGTGCTCTAGGTCGTTGTCCTCGGTTCGACCGAAGACGTGGATGATCGGCCGTTCGTCGTCGCCACGGCCGACGACGGCGTAATCGACTTGCATCACGGCGAGTTCGCACTCGCCGTCGGCGTCGGGCAGTGTTTCAGCTCTCGGGTCGATCACGTCCGCGGACGCCTGGCCACCGTTGCCCGCGACGTGGGCGGCCTCCTCGGCTGGCCGTTCGTCGGCGTTGCCGAAGTCCGCGAGCCCGGTTTGCCCCTCCTCAGTCATGGACCGAGGTTGACGGTCACCCGATAAAAACCCCGGCAATCCGGCCAGGTCGCCTCGGGCCTCGAGTCGGTCCTTCAGGGGGTATATACACCTTCGATTTCCTCTCAGACCTTGCCCGGGCGAGCAACAAGAGCTTTAATGTGGTAACACATAACAAACATCGAGGTGATCGACGTGTCTACCCACTTAGACGACGAGGCGGACGGAATCGACGCTCGTGACCAGCCCCAAGGCACCGAGACGGTCGAGTCCTACGAGACCGAACATGGAGTCGTATTCTACGACGCGGAGAACCCGCTTGCGTGGGTGGAGACGACGCGGACACTCACGCTAGCGGAACTGGCCTGACCGAACGCGAATCACTTTTTACCGTCTCACCCGAACGTTCGGCCAACAGTGGGGAGCCCCGACGACCCGGAACCGGAGTTCGACCTCCTCGAGAGGACCGACGAGCGCGGCGAACCGGAACTCGACGTCTTCGAGAAGACCGAACACGAACCCGAGGAGTACGACCCGGAAGCGGAACTGTACGACTCGAGTACGGATTCCCTTACCGTTCCGGAGGTTTCGACGGGCGAGATGGACGCACCGGCGGAAGTCCAGAAGGCGTTCTGGAGCACCGTTCTCGTCCTCAACGGTGCGATACTCACACTCGCACTCGGGGTCATGTTGATCGGGTTCGAGGGGCGCATCCGGGATGGCGGCGTCTTGCTCGGCGGCGGGATCGTCCTCTGTGGGTTCGTCCTCCGGCGGTATCGCGCGTTCGAACGGACGCAAAAACGGGGCGGGGTCGACGCGAACGATGAGGACGGGACGCGGGAGGCGGACGAACACGGCGAGACGACGGCCCACGATGGGGGTGAGCCCAAATGAGAACCGTCCGGGACGGCGAGGGTACCCGCTATCTCCTGGTCAAACGCTCCTCGAGTGCGAGTCTCGTCCGGAACCCGGAGACAGGCGAGACCCGCTATCTCGAGAACGACCGACTAACGGCCGAAGACGACGTCTCCGACCTCGAGACCATCGCGGCGGCCGTCGACGAACCCGTTCGAACTCTCCTCGTCGGCGTCCACGACGAGGAGACCCTCGGCCTCCTGGTCGACCTCTCGAGGGAGGGACCGATGGCCGCCAAGACGTTGTTGGAGCGCTATGACTTCTGTGAGAGTGACCTCCACGGCCGACTCCTCGAGTGTCAGGCCGCGGGACTCCTCAAGGAAGCCGACGTTTACGGCGACCGTGGCTACCGCGTCACCGAATACTGTGAACGGGGGCTCGAGGTGATCCTGACGGGTGGCGGGGACGACTCGAGTGACGAACGACCCGGGCAGTGAACCGCCTCGGGGTCAAGCCCCGACGCACTCGCCCTTTCTTTCCTGTAGAACGGCGACGGGACTCTCGGACCGCCTGGAGAACTCGAGACCGTCAGGCAAACCGCGGGCGCTCTTTGGTCACCTGGACGTCACCGCTGACCGACGCACCGTCCTCGTCTTCGGTGTAGGTGTAGGTCCCG
>LKNC01000163.1 GCA_001564255.1 Natrialbaceae archaeon Tc-Br11_E2g1 | reverse complement strand
GAAGCGCGCGCAGGCGTCGCTCTAACATCCACTCGGGTTCGTCTTTGTCCTCGGAGATGAGCCGGATGGTCTCCTCGTTGAGGCCCTTCTCGGCGGCGAGTGCGGCCTCGTGTTCGTTCTTGAACTCGAAGCGTGCTTCGGTGTCGGTCTGCTTCAGGTGGTCTTGTTCGGAGCTCATCGTTACTCTGTTCGAGTGTGACGTTAAAAATCTACTGTTCGCTAACCGACATATGTAACCTATTTCGGTTCTCGGGTGTTGAATAATGAGATACAGTTAACTACTAAAGGTTTCATTTTGTGTGATGCCCGTCACACGACTGTCGCCGGATGACGAGACGTGATCGTCTCCCGGGGGGTGTAGACGCTATCGATGGACTCTCCCGCGTCGTCGACGCCGTCCACGAACCCGACACGCCGATCATCGGCCAGCCCACCCACACCGGCACAGCGGGGACCGGCGACTGGCGGATACAACCACAGCTCGCCCCCGGTAGAACCAGCGAGACGACGAGGACGGTGGCGACTGGGACGGGCGGGCGCGGTTCGTTTGACTCGACATGTGTCTCTCGTTTTCTGACACACCGTTCCCGGCCGATGCACGCTCGACATCGCGTTCGGTAAAGCGACGGGACGGTTCCGTTCCCGATCAGCTGCGGTGTCCTCGATGAAACACGGTATGAACGTGGTTCATCGACGGTCCGTCCCGTAGGCCGCGAGTCGCTCCTCGAACGGCGCCAGTTCGGCCAGTTCGTGTTTGCGCTCGAGCACCCAGACGTACATCACGATCCCCTGGACGATGAAGATATTCGTCACGAGGAAGAAAAGCGCCTCCTCGATCGGGAGCCCGAGTAGCGTCACGCCGACGGTGTGAGTCGTCGAGATCTCCCAGATACCGAGGCCGATCGCGATCCGGTCGGCGACCCAGAGGTAGAGCGTCGGGACGGCGACGGCCAGCGTGACCATCGGCCAGGTGTCACGGAGATACGTGAGCCCGAAGCCCCACTGAATCGCCAGGATCGGGCCGGCCCAGAACAGGATCGAGCCGAGGTAGTACGTCGACGTCGTCCCGAGCAACAGCCAGCCGACGAGACAGATCGCGAGCCCCCCCAGGACGCCGACGACGCGATGGGACAGCGGAATCTTCAGCGACCGATCCGCGACGTCGAGAAACTGGAACAGCCACAGCGCCGTCAGTATCGGCTGGAGGATGAAAAAGAGGTACTCCTCGACCGGCGTGTACCAGATCCGATCGACGACGGCACCCTCGCCGTACCACCAGACCCCCTCCGGGATCATCACGTTCGTCCACGGCGTCGTGTACACCACCGCCAGGCCGATCAGTATCGCCATCCCGGAGAGCGACCGCCGGTCGAGCCAGGCGTCGTCCCGCCGCCAGGCGAGCACACCGAGGACCAGGATCGGCGGCAGGATGAACACGAGGTGGAACCCGACGTAACTGAGCGGCGGACTCATCACCGATCACCCTCGCCGACCACGGCAACGGCCCGTCTCGCTACGGGACGTGCCGGCGAGAGGCCGTCCCGCGTCCGAGCCGCTGTAGCCCCGCCGTCGACACACCGCGGGCCCGTCGTCCGGCTCCGACTTCGACTCCTCGAGGGTAGACGCGACGCCATCACGACCGGCAGTTGTGTTCGGACGGACATAGGGGTGTGGCCAAACAGGTCAGGATCCCCCACCGTTCGATCCGGCGCCGACGTAGGTCTCGACGAGCTTTCGTTCGGCGGCTCGGAGGTGCTGGTGGAACGTCTGCCGGGTGATCCCCATCGTCTCCGCGATCTCCGCGCCGTCGGTCGGTCGCGGCCACTCGAAGTAGCCGTTCAGCTGTGCCGCCTCGAGGGCCGCCCGCTGTCGGTCGGTCAGCCGTTCCTCGAGCATCGCCGAGCGGTCGAGCGTCGTTCGCCCCCGCGTCTCCCGCTCGGTTCGAGACCGGAGTGTCACCTGTTCGTACCGTGCCTCGAGGACGTCGAGGATCGCCCGAACCTCCGACGACGGCGGGAGTTCGAGCTCGAGCACCGCCCGCCCCGGGTGAGCGACGAGTTCGGCGATCGACGCGCCGTACTCCGCGAGATCTCGAAACGGCGTCGTCGACTCGACGGTGAGCGCGAACGTCGTTCCCGCCTCGGCGTCGGTTATCGTCCGAACGTCGTCGACGAACGCCACTCCAGTCAGATCGACACACGACGTATCGCCCGTCGTCGTACAGAACAGCTCACAGGACTCCCCGTCCGGGGCGAGGGTCAATCCGCGGTACTCGACCGGCTCCTCGAGTTCGCCGGCGACCACCGACAGCGGGAACCGCTCGTCTCTGATCGCGACCTCGACCTCGGTGACACGGTCCGCAGTGAGGAGTCGCTGCGTCTCGATGGCGTTCAGCCGACTGCCGATCATGCCCCCGATCGAGGCGAACAACTGCTGTTCGCGACAGTCGAGGGCTTCGCCACGGTCCCCGTAGACGCCGAGTAGCCCGTAGCGCTTGGGCCCGTAATCGATCGGAACGACCGCGAACCGGCTGGCGCCGACGGCGGCCGGATCGAGGGCATCGCCGGCACACTCGCCGACCCGGCAGGCCGCGACCTCGTCGGACTCGAGGGCCTCCTCGATTGGCTCCGGGAGCGTCGCCACCTCGAGGGTCGAATCGACAGTCTCGGGGAGTCCGGTCGTCGCCTCCAGTTCGAGGACGTCCGCTGTCGGTGTGGTCGATCCGAACCAGCAGGCGGGGTAGTCAGCGACGGCAGCGATCTCGTCACAGACCCGTTGGACGATGACGTGTCGGTCGTGTTCGCTGACCAGAACGTCCGAGAGTTCGTTGAGCAGTCCGTGGACGTACTCGAGCAGTCGCCGGAGCGACCGTCGTTCCTCGGCGAGTTTCGTGGCACGTTCCTCGGCGACGATCTCGGCGGTTTTGCGATCGGTGACGTCGTCCTGGAAGCCGACGTAGTGGGTGACCTCGCCGTCGTCGTCGCGGACGGGAGCGACCGTGAGTTCGTTCCAGAACGGCGTCCCGTCGCGCCGATAGTTCCGGACCTCGACGGTGATCGGGACCTCGTTCCCGATCGCGGTCCCGATCGACTCGGCCGTCTCCGGGTCGGTACCGGGCCCCTGAACGAGCCGTGGGTTCCGCCCGAGTGCGTGATCTCGCTCGTAGCCGGTGATCTCTTCCCAGGCGTCGTTGACGTAGACGAGCGGGTCGTCGGGGAGCGACGCGTCACTCAGGCTGATCCCGATCGGCGCGTCCTCGATCGCGCGAACGATCTCGTCGGGTTCGGGTTCGTGGTCCGAGACGTCCTGTGGTGGCCCGGCCGTCCGCGAGGTAACCGCCGTGACCTCCTCCACCAGGCGATCGAGCGACGACGCCCCGTTTCGCGTGACGAACCGATCGACCCCACGGTCGAACGCGTCGTCATCGGCGTCCTCGGTCGTGTACACGACCGTCGGGATCGCCGGGTCGACCTCCCGGATCGCCTCGAGTAACGCCACCCCGTCGTCGTCGGGCAACTCGGAGCCGATGACGACACAATCGAACTCGCTCGAGGAGATCCTGGCGACGGCGGTCGTCGCCCGCTCGACGACCGTCACCAGATAGCCCGCCTCCTCGAGGGCACACCGGATGGGACCGCTCGCGTCCTCCGGGTGGACCAGGAGGGTACGACCGCTTTTCATGTCCGGGGGTTCTCATGGGGGGAGGTAAACGTTTATGACTACAGCCGGACGAACCGTTCGGCCCATAAAAACAGCCGCCGTTGTACGGTCAGCACCCAACCGTCCGTCGGCCCAACGGGTGGACATGGGAACGCACTCGTTCGGGTACGACACTCGGCGCGTGGCGTCGGTCGAGGACGTGCTCGTCAACGCCTCCAGAGGGGCGCTACTCGCGTTGATCGCCGTCTTCGGCGCGACGGCGCTCCTGGGCGTCCAGCCCTCGCTCGAGACGCAGATGGTGATCTATCTGGTCGGGATGGTCGCGTTGAACCTCCCCCACGGCGGCTACGAGCACTTTACGAACGTCAGGCGCCGGGGGTTGCCCTTTGGCCTCCGGTACGTCGCACTCTACGTGGCGTTTCTCGCCGGGTTCGTGGGGCTGTTTTTGCTCGCCCCGGCGCTGGCGTTGCTCATCGCGTTCGCGACGGCGGTCGCCAAGGGTGGACACGGGGACCTCCGGGTGATGGACGCCATCGTGGGGACCGACCACCTGCAGTATCGCTCACAGCGGGTGCTGGCCGCACTGGTCCGTGGCGGTGCCGTGATGATCCTCCCGCTCGCGCTGTGGGTCGGACCGTACGTCAGTTTCTCCACCACCATGCTGAACGTCTTCTATCCCGGGGCCCCCCTGCCCGGCCTCGCGTACATCGAACCCGTCCGGACCGCACTCCTGGGACTGTTCGGCGTCGGCGTCGTCGCCCACCTCGGCGGCGGCCTGGTGACCGGCGGGATGAGCCGCTCGTGGGCCCTCGACGCGTTCGAAACCTCGTTGCTCGTCGTCTTCTTCACCGTCGTTCCCGTCGTCGTCGCCATCGGACTCTACTTCCCGCTTTGGTACTCGCTGCGACAGTCCGCCCGCGGCGTCGTCGTCGAACGCGAGGAAGCGACCTCCGATGACGGCCTGCCCGTCGTCGCGGCCTGGGGGGTGTTGGTCGTCGGTGCGCTGGCGACGGCGCTCGTGATGGTCGCCATCTGGGTCGTCGCACCGGCCCCGCTCGGCGGCGCGTCCTTGCTCCCAGGGCTGGTGGCGTTTTACACACTGTTCATCTGTATCGTCGCACTCCCACACGTCGTCGTCGGCGAGTGGCTCGATTTCAAACGCGGGATCTGGTACGTCCCCTGAGCCGCGACGACCACGACGGCGACGGTCACACGACGTCTCGGCCTCGAGAACCCGTGTTCACCGCTCGTCGAAGATCCCCTCGAACAGTCGACGCTGGGCGGCCGCGAGGTGTTCGGCGAACGTCGATCGGACGATGCCGAGTTCCTCGGCGACCGCAGCCGCGTTGCACTCGCGTGGATACGAGAAGTAGCCCATCCGGTAGGCGACCTCGAGGACCTCCCGTTGGCGGTCGGTCAGTCGTCCGGCGTCGACGACGATCGACTCGTCGTCGTCGGGGATCGATCTGACGAGACACTCGAGTCGGACCGACGCGCCGCGGGACTCGAGGGCCTCGACGATCTCGACGATCGACTCCGGAGAGGGGAGCAAGAGCGTCACCACGAGCTGGCTCGGCTGGCCCGTCACCGTCACGTCCGCGATCGGATAGCCGAGCGACTCGATCCACCGACACGGACAGTCGCCGCCGTCGTCGGTGAGCCGATAGATCGACTCGTCGTCCGCGACGAAGATCGACTCGGCCTCGAGGCCCCGCCGTGACCGGAACTGTTCGACGGTGTCGCCCGCGGTGTCGGCCCACTGGACGTCGGTCGCGACGGCGCCGCCGGTCAACTCCTCGACGACCGCACAGCCGGGTGGCTCACTGATCGCCAGCCGTGCACGGACGCCGTCGGAGGCGTCGGCGTCGATGGTCCCGTCGTCGATCTCCGCGCGGCTGGTCGTTGCCATAGTCGACGATTCGACGGGGGGCTCATATAACGAGGGCCAAACTAGTCTGCCCCGGCCCGATCGCGCCCCGGCTCGAGGAGCCGGAGTCCGGGCCGTCTTGAAGACCCCGATCACGTCGGTTCGTGCTTTCCCGGTTCGCCGGCTAACGTCCACCAATGGGAGACGCTGACCGCATCGACGGGAGCATCGGCGTCGTCGGCGCCGGCATTGGTGGACTCGCCGCCAGTGCGTCCCTCGGCGCTGCCGGCGCGGACGTCTCCGTCTACGAACGAGAGCGTCGGGTCGGCGGCGTGGCCAACCGCCTCGAGTCCGAGGGCTTCCGCTTTGACACCGGGCCGTCGTGGTACCTCATCCCCGAGGTCTTCGAGCGCTTTTTCGAACAGTTCGGCGACTCGCCGTCCGATCACTACGACCTCGTCGAACTCGAGCCGAACTACCGGGTCTTCTGGGACGACGGCGACCGAGCGGACGTGACGACCGACCTCGAGGAGACCGCCGCCCTGTTCGAGTCCTACGAGGCGGGTGCCGGGGCGGAACTTCGACGCTACCTCGAGGACGCCGCGGATGCCTACGAGATCGGCATGAATCGGTTCGTGATGGCAAACCGTTCCCGGTTTCGTGACTACCTCTCCCTCGAGGTCGCCCGGTCAGCACGCGGGCTCACCCTGCTCGGTTCGATGGACGACCACGTTCGGACGTACATCGAACACCCGAAGCTTCGGCAACTCCTCCAGTATACGCTCGTCTTTCTCGGTGGCTCGCCACACAATACCCCGGCGCTGTACAAACTGATGAGTTACGTGGACCTCGAACTGGGGGTCTACTACCCACAGGGCGGGATGTACGAGCTCGTCGAGGCGATGCGACGGGTCACACAGGATCAGGGCGTCGGGATTTACACG
>LKNC01000162.1 GCA_001564255.1 Natrialbaceae archaeon Tc-Br11_E2g1 | reverse complement strand
CGTCGGCTCGAGGAAGTACCCCTCCGATTTGTCCTCGGGGATCCGCCCGCCGGTGGCGACCGTCGCGCCCTCCTCGATCCCCTGTTCGATGTACTCCATGACCTCCTCGCGGTGGGACTCACTGACCAGCGGCCCCATGCGGGCGTCGTCGTCGATGCCGTCGCCGAGTGGCGTCGCCTCGGCACCGGCGACGATCCCCTCGACGACCTCGTCGTGGACGTCCTCGTGGACGACCAGCCGCGAACCGGCCCAGCACATCTGGCCGGCGTTCATGAAGATCCCGTAGTGGACGCCCTGGGCGGCGGCCTCGAGGTCGGCGTCCGGGAAGACGACGTTCGGTCCCTTCCCGCCGAGTTCGAGGGTGACGCCGGTGACGTTCTCTGCGGCCTGGCCCATGACGCGCTTGCCGATCTCCGTACTACCAGTAAATGCGAGGTGGTCGACGCCCGGGTGCTCGGCCAGTGCGGAGCCGGCGACACTGCCCCGGCCGGGGACGACGTTGAGCACGCCGTCGGGGAGGCCGACTTCTTCTGCGGCCTTGGCGTAGTACAGCGCCGACAGCGGCGTCTGGCTCGAGGGTTTGACCACGCCACTGTTCCCACAGGCCAGTGCGGGTGCGAGGCTGCGGCCGGCGAGCTGGAACGGGTAGTTCCAGGGGACGACGTGGCCCGTGACGCCGACGGGCTCGCGGATGGTGAAGTCGAGTCGATCGCCGGGGACGGGGATCTGGCTCCCCTCGATCTTGTCCGCCCAGCCGGCGTAGTACCGGAAGGTGTCGACGACCATCTGTACCTCGAGGTTCGCCTCGAACTGGGTCTTCCCGTTGTCCCGCGCCTCGACCAGGGAGATCTCGTCTTTCCACTCCTCGATTTTGTCCGCCATAGCGTGCATGTACGCCGCCCGGTCGGAGGGCGCGAGGTCACGCCACTCGCTGCCCCGGGAGACGGCCGCGTGGGCGGCCTCGACGGCCGCGTCTACGTCGTCCTCGCCCGCGGCAGCGACCGTCGCGTAGGTCGTCTCGTCGGCCGGATCGAGGGTTTCGATCTGCTCGTCGGTTTCGCCGTCCGTCCACGTTCCGTCGATGTAGAGACTCGTGGGTCCCGAGTAGCTCATGCACTCCGTCCGAAGGGCTGGCTCCGTGTTATAGGTTGGTATCGAGGCGCGTCTGCCCGGTTTCAGCCGCTCGGTGGCTGTCACCACTATTCACATTTATTACCCGTCGGCCGCGATGGTGAGACGGACATGGACGTAGAAGCCTTCTTCGAAGGGATGCCCTTCGCATCCCTGCTGGGTGTCGAGGTAACCGAATGCGCCGAGGGCCACGCCGAGGGCCGCCTCGAGATGACCGCGGACCTCTCGTGGAACGAAGAGCAGTTGATGGCCCACGGCGGGGTCACCTTCACCCTCGCCGACACCGTCGGCGGCGCGGCGCTGGTCTCGATGGTCGACCAGCCGGTGCCGACGATCGACATGCGTATCGACTATCTCAGTGCCGGGACGGGCGACCTCTACGCCGTCGCCGACGTAGTCCGGTGTGGCAGCGACGTCGGGACGGTCGACGTCGAGGTGTACGCCGCCGATGACGACGGCGAGGCTCCCTCGGAGCCCCGTGAAGGCGGCGAAGCCGTCGGGACGCTGGTCGCCGACGCTCGAGGCGTCTACAAGACCGGATAGCGGTTCTCCAGGTCACATCGAAAACCCCCAAATCCCACCCGTTTTCCCCCGCGAGTCAGGTCTCGGCTTCCCGATCCGAGAGCCACTTGAGCAGTCCGGCGGCACCCGCGCCGGCGAGTGCGGTTCCGAATCCGAAGCCGGGCGTGGCGTCGTCGGCGACAGGCACCTCATCGTCGGCGTCGTCGGTCGGTGTATCGTCGGCCGGCGCGTCGTCGACGTCGTCGGCCGGCTCGTCCGTCTCGTCGGACTCGAGGACCCGCTGATCGACCGTCGCGTTCTCGACTTCCTCGTCCTCGAACAGCAGGTCCTTGTACTCGAAGTCGATGAACATCTCGAGTTGGTCGTCGTAGTGGTCGGCCGGTTCGCCGTCGGGCGAGAGGTATCCCGAGTTGCCCGGCGGTAACACGTTCTCCGCACGGACGACCTCGTCTCCAATCTGGACGAAGTGGTTCTCCGTCCCACGGTTTACCGGAGTTCGGGAGCCACGTCCTCGCCGAGTCGCCGGATACACTCACACATCTCCTCGGTGCCGACGCTGGGGTGGTAGGTCCGGAAGATGAAGTGGATGTCGTCGCCTAAGGCCTCCCGGTACTCCTCGAGTTCCTCGACCACCTGCTCGGGCGTGCCGAAGATCGCCTGCTCTTTGAGTTCCCGTTTTCGCTCCTCGTCGAGTTCGTCGACGGACTCCCCGGAGAAGATCTCCTCGTAGCGACGCTGGATGTAGAAGTAGCCATCGCGCATGATCTCCCAAGCTTCCTCACGGGAGTCGCCGACCCAGCCGTGCTGGAGGACGTAGACCGTGAAGTCGCCCTCGAGGCCCTCCTGTTCGCGAACCGATCGGATGTCCTCGACGCGTTTGCGTACGCCCTCGAGGCTGATCGCGGATGGTGCACACCACCCCTCTGCGGTGCGGGCCGCACGCCGCACCGCGGGCTTGGCCCCGCCGCCGAGCATGACCGGCACGTCGCCGTCTACCGGCTTTGGCGTGATCGAGACGTCCGTGGGCACGTCGTGATAGTCGGAGTCGTACTCGAGGTTGCCCTCGCTCCAGGCCCCGCGCAGGAAGGGCACGAGGTCGCCAAGGCGCTGGGCGCGTTCCTCGCGTGGGACGCCGAAGACGTCGAACTCCCGGGGGTTCGAGCCGATGGCGAGGCCGAGAGTGAGCCGCCCGTCAGACAGGAGGTCGACGGTGGCGGCGTCCTCGGCCAGCCGGATGGGTTCGTACAGCGGGCCGAGTGCGATGCAGGTGCCGATCTCGAGGTCGTCGGTTTCGGCAGCCATCGCGCCGAGAGTTGGCATCGTCGCCGAGAGGTAGCCGTCGTCGGCGAAGTGGTGTTCGGAGACCCAGGCGCTGTCGAGGCCCGCATCCTCGATCTCGCGGGTCACGGTAAGCATCTCGTCGTAGAGTTCGCTCATCTCGCGGTCGTCGTCGGGCCGTCGCTGGGCGGTAAACAGTCCGGTACCGAGTTGCATACACTCGTATCTGCCGCCGAACGTTCATAACAGTTGGTGATAGTGCGCGGGTTGCCGGTTCGGATCGCCTGCGTCCGGCGTCGATCAGTGGTCGATGACGGTGATCTCCTCTACGGGCCACTCACTGAGGATTTCGACGCCGTTCTCGCGGACGACGACCATCTCCTCGACGCGGACGCCCTGGCGGCCTGCAGGTTCCTGGGTCTCGACGGCCATCGTCATGCCCTCCTCGATCTCGATCGGGTGGTCGGGCGAGAGGCCGCGCCAGATCAGGGGCACCTCGTAGAGCTGCAGCCCCAGCCCGTGGGCCCAGTGGTTCGTCGTCATCTGCCAGGGCTCGTCGGCGTCGTAGAAGTCGGCGTGTTCCCCATCCATGTCCGGAAAGCCCTTCGCGATCTCGTCGGTGGTCGCGCCGGGTTCGATCCGCTCTAGGACGTCATAGAGGTTGTCCCGGGCGATCCCGTAGGCGTCTTTCTGTTCCTGGGTGGGCTCGCCCATGGAGAACGTGCGATAGTAACACGAGCGGTAGCCGAGGTAGGCGATGTTGTAGAAGTCGGCGTAGACGAGATCGTTCGGCCGGAGCATCCGATCCGTCGTGTTCGCCTGGTGTTTCGGCCACGTGTTCGGTCCGGAGGTGAGGTAGCCGCCGCCGACGAACGCGCCGTGACGCCAGAGTTCGCGGACGGCCTCACCCCAGACTTCGGTCTCGCGCATGCCCGGCTTTGCGGTCTCTGTGATCTGCTGGAAGCCCGCCTCACAGATCGCCGCGACCATCCGCAGACACTCGATCTCGTCGTCGGTCTTGATCTTCCGTGCGTCCTCCATGATCGCGTTGGCCGTCTCGACGTCGGTCTCGAGGCCCTGGCCCTCGAGGGCCTCGAGTAACCCCGCGTTCCCGACGTCGACGCCGAGTGTCTCGTCGGCGACGCCGTACTCTGCCATCGCGTGGGCGACGCCGTCGGCCATCGTCTCGAGCAAGAACCCGCGGGCGGAGTTCCGGCCGGACGCCCGGGGGACGTTGCCGAGGCCGGGGCAGGCGTACCGGATATCGTGGAGCCACGGACAGTTCGCACGCTGGTTGCTCGCGTGGTCTGCAGTGTCCCAGTGGACGATGTCGCCCTCCTCGGTCAACAGGGTGTAGTGGTCCGCGCCGCTGCCGCCGGTCATCGCCAGCCCGGTGACATACCGGATGTTGGGGTCCGAAAGGAGAAGGATCGCGCCGAGGTCGGCCTCCTGCAATCGCTCGAGTGCCTTCTCCTTGCGTTCTTCTCGTAACCGTTGGGTGTTGATCCGCTCTTCCCAGTCGACGGCCTGGGTTCCCAAAGTGCCCTCCATGAAGCTTCGCTCGTGGAACGTCATGTACGACCGTACCAAACCGCGGGCGGGTCTAAACTGTACCGCTTCCGGCCAGTCGGCCTCTCCCCGCAGGGGCTACAGTTCGACCTCGATCTCGAGCAGAAACTCCTCTAAGGCCAGCGCGTCGACCCCGAGGATGGTATGGCAGGGGTACGGCTCCGTGTCGAAGACCTCCTCGTAGACGTCCTGGTAGGCCTCGCGGTTCTCGGGGGCGTCGACGAGATACGCCGTGACCTTGCGGACGTCCTCGAGACTCCTGTCGGCTTCCTCGAGGGCGACCTCGAGGTTCTCGAAGGCCTGCCGGGCCTGGGAGGCGACGTCGTCGCCGGCGATCTCGAAGTTCTCGTCCCAGCCGACCTGGCCGGAGACGTAGACGTCGTCGCCGTCGACGACGACTTGGCTGTAGTGCAGTCGCGTCGAGTCGATCAGTCCGTCGGGTTCGATCTGTCGCATACGCCACGGGGTTCGAAGGCAGGGGGCAAAGGCGTTGCCTCGCCTGGCCCTCGCAGTGCTCGGGCCACGCTCGGGGCGACGGCCGCCACGCCACCCCGACGGCGCGAGGAGTGTGCCGCGCCGTCGGCGTGGGCCTCCGACGCGGCACGCGTGCGCCGTCGCTACCGGTGGAAAAGCGAGGGCCTGTCGGCCGGTGGCTGATCACGCGGACGAGAAAGGGCCGAGTGCGGTCAGTCGTCGTCGGCCTCGGCGTCGGTCTCGCAGTGACCGTGGCCGGGTACGTCCTGGTTCTCGATCGCGTGCTGGGGTGGGACGTCGATCGCCGGGCTCTCCTCGAAGAAGTTCACCGGCTGGAGTTTCACGCTGTAGACCTGTACCGGCAGGATCGGCCAGTCCTCCGGGCGGGTGACGTGGTTCACGCCGAGGGTGTACCAGAGCACGAGGTCTTCGGCCTCGAGGTTCCGATCCGCCTCGGTCCACGCGGGCAGGCCGGCCCCGCCGGGGTGTTGGTTGGGGTACTCCCCGGCCGGGAACCGTTCGTCCTCGCGGTAGGGCGTCGCCCAGAGGTGATACTCGATGAAGCCCGATCGCTTCATCACGCTCGAGTTCGGTTGGACGGCGGCCTCGACGTTGTTGCCGGGCATGAGCCGGTAGCCCGTCGGCTTGCCCAGCCGGTTCGTCTGTTCGGGGTTGACGACCTGCCAGTATCGCCCCTTCAGGGGATCGATGAGGTCTTTGGCTTCGGACTCGCTCTCGAGTTTCGTCCGGTCGGCGTAGAACGCCTGGCCGCCGGGGTTGTGACACCGATCGTCGGCCTCCGCCATCGCCTCGAGTCCGTCCGGGCCGGCGGGAACCTGCTGGTTCTGGACGCGATAGAGGGTGTTCGGCCCGTCGTCGACGTTCATGTCCAGTCGGAAGTTAAAGAAGTGCTGGTGGATGGGGCCGTTGAGCTGGGGGGCGAGCAACTCGCCGTACCCCTCCGGGTCCTCGCCGGGACCGACCGCCGAGACGCTGTCGATACCCGTCAGCCGGACCTCGACCTCCATCGAAGCGTCCTGATAGAAGTACCAGTTGAAGATGTAGTCGTAGTTGCCCACGGCGGCGACGAACGAGACCACCAGTCGGCGACGGCGGCGCACCTCGTCGGTTTCGGTGCGCCAGTCGCTGCGTTCCCACAGCGTGCCGTTGTCCTCCTCGTGGAGGCAGATGGCGTTTTCCAACACGTTGGGCTCGCCGTCGGCGGTGTTCATAGCGGTAACAGCGCGGAAACCCACCGGCTTTAGCGGTGGGAGGAAGCGCGTACGCTCCGTGGGACAACCCACCGACTATGACAGGGCCGACTCCCCAATACTTTTGAATCACCAAGTCCGCATATGATGTATGGAGAAGCGGCGCACTGTCCCGGTCAAACTCGATGTGGACAGTGACGACGCCGTACTCCTCGAAGACACCGTAGACGAGTTCCTGTGGGCGGCTAACTACGTCACACGCCACGCTTTCGAGGGTGAATACGTCTCCACGAGCAAAACCACGCTCCACGACGACACCTACG
>LKNC01000161.1 GCA_001564255.1 Natrialbaceae archaeon Tc-Br11_E2g1 | reverse complement strand
GGAGTGGCGCGCGTTCGACGCCGCCGAGAAGGACAAAAAGAGCCGCGTCGGTGCCCCCACCACCAAGATGATGCACGACCAGGGACTCTCGACGAACATCGGCTGGCAGGACAAAGACGCCTACGGCCGTTCGCTCTCGAGTCGCCAGCGCCAGAAGATGCAGCGGCTTCGCACCTGGAACGAGCGCTTTCGCACCCGCGACTCCAGAGAGCGCAACCTCAAACAGGCCCTCGGCGAGATCGACCGCATGGCGAGCGCCTTGGGGCTCCCCGAGAACGTCCGGGAGACCTCGAGTGTGATCTATCGGCGTGCCCTCGAGGACGACCTCCTCCCGGGGCGGTCGATCGAGGGCGTCGCCACCGCCTCGCTGTACGCCGCCGCCCGCCAGGCGGGCACCCCGCGTAGTTTGGACGAGATCGCGTCGGTCAGCCGCGTCGAAAAAACCGAGATCGCCCGCACCTACCGCTACGTCGTCCGTGAACTCGGTCTCGAGGTCAAACCCGCCGACCCGGTCAGCTACGTCCCCCGTTTCGTGAGTGACCTCGGGCTCTCGGAGGGGACCGAACGCCGGGCACGGCAGTTACTCGAGACCGCAAAAGGGGCGGGGGTCCACAGCGGCAAGTCGCCCGTCGGTCTCGCTGCGGCTGCGGTGTACGCCGGCGCCTTGCTCACGAACGAACAGGTGACCCAAACCGCGGTCAGCGAGGTCGCGGACATCTCCGAAGTGACGATCCGCAACCGGTATCACGAGTTGCTCGAGGCCTCCGAGGCGTAGTCGGTGCCGCCTCCGAGGTCGTCCGTCGGGTGGCGTCGGAGCCGAAGTTGGGCCAACCCGCCGTCGACACTTCCGGTCGATTCGTAGCTCGCGGGACGGCCCCCGGTAGGTAATAAATGTACGAACATATTCGGCTAATTCCCGCAGTCTGGGAATCGCTATACTTAACCCTATCCTGGGCTCACGTGTGATGTGAGGTCACAGAGATGATTACATTTGACCGAGAAAGACTACCACTCCCGGAGGTGATGAGATGAGTGTGGACGATTCGGTCGGCGATCACACCGACGACTCGCCCGCTCACCTCGACGACTGGGAAATCGAGCTCAGGTCGGCACTCGAGGGGACAGAGTACGACGCTGACCTCGGTGTGGGACTCGCAAAGGACGCCCAGCGGCTGGCGACCGGTGAACTAACGGAAGCACAGTTTCGCGAGCGCTACGACGACGACGTCATCACGAACCTCGAGAACGAGGACTTCTTCGAGTTACTGGGGGCCGAGGACGCGGACCTCGAGATCGTCGACGACCTGCGAGCCGCTGGGGGAACGTTCCTCGATGGGCTAAACGGGGTCAGTGGCAACTCAGACACCTCCCGCCGGGAGGTCATGAAGAAGATGAGCGCCGGCGCGGCGTTTCTCGGACTCGGCGCCCTGACCGCCGCCGACGACGGACGGGACCCACAGGCCGCGATGGCCGCCCAGGACGACGAAGGGGGCAACGATACCCAGTTCGGGATGGTCATCGACCTGGAACGATGTGACGGCTGTCTGGGCTGTGTCGAGGGCTGTTACGAGGAGAACAACCTTCGTGCCGGCGCGAACTGGATGTACGTCCTCAACTACAAAGACGAGGAGAACCAGCGGACCGCCGAGGACCCGGGTCGGCTCGTTCGTCCGTGTCAACACTGCAGTGAAGCGCCGTGTGAGCAGGTCTGTCCGACCACGGCACGACACACCCGTCCGGAGGACGGACTGGTTCTCACCGATTACGACATCTGTATCGGCTGTCGGTACTGCCAGGTCGGCTGTCCGTACGGTGTCAACTACTTCGCCTGGGACCCACCGCGGGTGGACGAAGAACAACACCTAGAGGAGAACAACAACCACGTCTACGACAACCGCGACCAGCGCGTCGACATGCGCCCGCCCCGCGGTGTGATGGGCAAGTGTACGATGTGTCCGTCCCGCCAGGACGGCAACATGGGTGAGGAGGCCGTCGGAACCGTCGCCTGTATGGACGCCTGTGACCAGATGGGTATGAGCGCGATCCACTTCGGCGACCTCAACGACCCCGAGAGCCGTCCGAACCAGTACATCCGTCACCGAACGGCTCACTCCCGTGGGGAACTCGAGGACCTGGACGAGGAGGGTGTCGAGGTCTATGACGACGACGACGACGGCGGCGTTCTGCCCGGTCCCGCCCCGGGTGACGACGACTACGACGACGTTCCGGAGTGGCTCAGTTCGAACATCCCGTCCTCCGAGACTGGCGTCTCGACGTTCCGGCTGCTCGAGGAGATGGATACCAAGCCGAACGTCATCTACCTCGGTGACGAACCCGGTCCGAACGCCGAGCAGTTGAGCCAAGAGGAAGTCGAAGAGGAGGCACCGGGGTACACGATCTCCTACGAACAGCTCAACGAGCGCAGTGCGTTGGCCATGACCGAACCCGACGACCACGAGATCGTCGACGACCGCAAGGACGTCCTCGATGAATCGACCATCGGTGGAGGGATCGGTCAATGAGCACGAAGACGCCGAACGAAGACGACATTCTCCGGCCGATCCGGCACACCTCGAAGAAGTACTACGTGATGCTGGCGGTGTCCGCAGTGGTATTTACCGCGTTCCTCGGTCTGTGGATGATCCAGCTCGCGGAAGGGATGGCAGTCACCGGCCTCTCCGACTGGGGTAGCGGTGGCGGTGTGACCTGGGGGCTGTACATCGGTGCGTTCATCTGGTGGGTCGGGATCGCCCACGGCGGCATCATCCTCTCTGCAGCCGTCCGGTTGCTCGGGATGGAACGATACATGCCCGTCGCCCGACTGGCCGAAATGTTGACCCTCGCCGGCCTGTCGGCCGCCGGGTTCTACATCATCGTCCACATGGGCCGTCCGGACCGCATGGTCACGAGCGTTCTCGGTCACTACCACATCACGGTTCACAACTCGCCGCTGGTCTGGGACGTTACCGTCATCACGGCCTACTTCGTGATGACCGCGACGTATCTGGCCCTCACGCTGCGCTATGACGTCACCCGTCTGCGCGACCAGCTTCCGAACCACTTCGAGCCGCTCTACAAACTGCTCACGATCGGCTACTCGAAAAAAGAAGACGAGGTCATCGAACGGATGGTCTGGTGGCTCGCACTCGCGATCATCATCATGGCTCCGCTGTTGCTCCACGGCGGTGTGATCCCGTGGCTGTTCGCGCTCCTCCCGAGTTACCCGGGCTGGTTCGGTGCGATCCAGGGACCACAGTTCCTGACGATCGCCCTGACCTCCGCGATCAGCGGCGTGATCATCCTCTCGTATGCCTTCCGTAAGGCCTACGACTGGGGCCACATCATCACCGACGACATCTTCCGTGGCCTGACGCTGTGGCTTGGCTTTTTCGCCATGCTGTTTCTCTGGTTGCAACTCCAGCAGATCGTCAGTGGGACCTTCCACTCCACGACCGACCACGCCTACGCGACCGAGGCGAAACTCTCACACCCGATCTACATCGGTTCGATCGCCATCGTGGCCGCGGTGTTGATCTACATCTTCGCCCAGACGGTCCGCAAATCGCTGTTTAGCAAGCGTCGGTCGATCGTCGCCGCCGTCGCGGTGCTCGCTGCGACTCTCGCCGAGAAGGTCTTCTTCGTCGTCGAGGGTCTGATGTACCCGACGTTCAGCCTCTACGAGGCGACCCCCGGTGCCTACTGGCCGAGCGTCATCGAGTTCGTGTCGGTGCTCGGGACAATCGGCATGGTCGTGTTGTTCTTCCTCCTCGTCGCGAAGGTCGTTCCGGTGGTCGAACTCCACGCCGTCGAACACTTACGTGGCGGCCACGGGCACGACCACGAACCGGAAAAAGCAACTGAGGAGGTGGAAGCATGAACTTGGCAACGCTGTCGATGCTCGCATGGGACGCAAGCAGTTACCTGCTCCAGTGGCGCTACCACGGTGACGGGTCCGTCGTGAGTTTCCCCGGTCCCGGCACCTGGATCATCTTCGGCGTCGTTCTGATGCCGATCTACGTCATGGCCCTGGCGTGGTTCCTCGGCAAACCTGCCGATCCGAAGAAAGCCGTCATGGGTGTCGTCTACCTCGTCGGTATCGCCGCACTGTTGTGGATCGGCATGCTGGTCCAGACGCTGATGATCGGCGTCACGTTCTTCTAACTCTCCGCGGCGTTTTTCCGGGAACGAAACGGTCAATATCTCTCGGTCTCGTTTTCGAGAAACAGACCAGAGCCCACCGGCGAGCGAGCAACATACAAGGCTCGGCTGGCACTAGACAGGTACGACCACAATGACGCTCACCGAATCCGAACTCGAGGAGGAACTCTCACGGATCGACGATCCGGCGATCGGCGAAGACATCGTCTCCCTCGGCATCGTAAACGCCGTCCGCGTCGAGGACGGGACCGCAAAGATCTCACTGGCTTTCAACACACCGTACGCGCCCGCCGAGATGGCACTCGGTGACGAGATCCGTGAGGTCGTCTCCGAACTCGGCCTCGAGGCGGAGTTGCGCGCCCAGCCGAAAGCCGAACACGGCTTCGACACGGAGGTCATGCCCGACGTCCGCAACGTCATCGCTGTCGCCTCCGGGAAAGGCGGTGTCGGGAAGACGACCGTCGCCTGCAACATCGCGGCCGGCCTCGAGGACCTCGGGGCCACGGTCGGGATTCTCGACGCCGACATCCATGGCCCGAACGTCCCGCGCATCCTCACGCTCGACGGCGACCCACAGGTCACCCCGGGGGAGATGCTCGTCCCGCCGACCTCCGACGGCGTCCGCGTCGCGAGCATGGGCTTTCTCATGGACAACCCCGACGATCCGGCGATGCTCCGGGGGCCGATGGTCAACAAGTTCATGACGCAGTTTTTCGAGGGCGTCGAGTGGGGAAAACTCGACTATCTGGTCGTCGACCTCCCACCGGGGACCGGCGACGCCTCCTTCGACCTGCTGCAGAACGTGCCCGTCACGGGTGCAGTGATCGTCACGACACCACAGGACATGTCCCTCGTCGACGCCCGGAAGGGCCTGCGGATGTTCCGTGAACACGACGCGACCATCCTCGGAGTGGTAGAGAACATGAGCACCTTCCGGTGTGAGAGCTGTGGGGACGAACACAGCCTGTTCGGGGCCGAGGGCGCAGACGAGATCAGCGAGGACTACGACGTCCCGATCATCTCGAGGCTCCCGCTTCACTCTGACTTCGGTGAAGGCGGCACCGACGGGGCCGCGGTCAAAGACAAGGAGAGCCCCGTCCAGGGGGACGCCTCGACGCTCGTCGAACGGGCCGTAAACCGGCTCAGCGAGGTCAACCGCCGGACCGTCGCCGAGAACGTCTCGCCCAAGAGCCTCCACGACAACACCGTCCCGACCTCGGCGACGATGGACCCGAACCCCGAACCGGAAGCCGACGACGAGGACGTCGAGCCCGAACCCGAGGCGGACGACGGGGACGACGAGGGAGCCGACGACGGGGACGTCGAACCCGAGCCGGAGGCGGACGACGAGGACATCGGCGGCTCGCTGACCGTCGATACCAAGGACGACTAGGACAGCGACTCGACGTACTTCCTAACGTGGTCGCCGATCCGGCGTTTGTACCCTGCCTGGCGGGCGACCCGATCGAGTTCGCGCGCGACCAGGCTTCCGTACTGGACCGCCTTTTTCTCCCTCTCGGCGACCTCCGCCGGGAGATACGCCCTCGAGACCCGGCGTAACGCCCGTTTCCGTGTTCTCTCGTCGGCCAACAGTTCGGGCGGGAGCCGGAGTGTCGCCTCCACGACCGAATCGTGGAGGAAGGGGGCGGCCGGCTCGAGGCCCGCCGCCTCGAGTGCGAGGACGTCCCGCGGGAGCTGGTCGGGGAGGGTGGCGATCTGTTCACGGACGGCTCCACGGGTCGTCTCCGCCTCGACCCGGTGGTCGAGGTGGACGACCTTCTCGTAGCCCCCGAACAGTTCGTCAGCGCCCTGCCCGACCGCGAGCGCCCCGTAGCCGTCGTCGGCGACGGCTTCGGCGACCAGGTAAAGCGAGAGGGCGATCCCGACGTCCATCGCGTTCGTTCGCCCGATCGCGTCCGCGACCGTCGGGATCGCCCGCCGGAGATCCCCGTGGGTGAGTTCGACGACCTCCAGCTCACGACCCATGGCGTCGGCGGCGTGTCGTGCGGCCTCGATGTCGTTGCTCCCCGGGAAGCCGACGACGTAACACGGCGCGTCGAGTAACTCGGCGACGAGCGCCGAATCGACCCCGCCGGAGAAGGCGACGGCGACGTCCCCCCGGTCGTACTCGAGGGCGTCGATCGCGGTGTGGATCGCCTCGTCGACGTCCGCTATCGCTCGGCTGTGGTCGTCGGTGGGCTCAAGGTCCGGCAACTCCCACACCTGCGTCCGTTCGCCACCCTCGGCGACGGTTCCCGCCGGGAAACCAACCGGGTCCTCGAGGGCTGTGGGTGAGAACGCCCAGTCGTCGCCGGCGGGATCGGCAGCGTCCCGTTCGACGAAAAGCGGGACTCGCCCGAGGACGTCCCGAACGAGTCGGCCGTCGACCTCGCCGGCGAAGCCACCGGTTCCGGGG
>LKNC01000160.1 GCA_001564255.1 Natrialbaceae archaeon Tc-Br11_E2g1 | reverse complement strand
CGCTTTCGACGGTCGACCACCGACGTCGCGGGGACGATCCCCGACCTCCGGGCGGAACTCGAGACCTACCTCGAGGCGTGTGTCTACGCCGAGCGGGAGGACGCCGCGTGAACTCGGCCGGCGGAAGCGACCGCGCGGTCGACGTCATCGACGGCGGACTGATCTGGCCGTTGATCGTCCTCTCGATCCCGATCGTCGTCGCGAACTTACTCCAGGTCGGCTACAACCTCGCCGACACCTTTTGGGTCGGCCGGCTCGGACAGGAGGGCGTCTCGGCGCTCTCGTACGCCTGGGCGATCATCTTCCTCGTAATCAGCGCCGCGATCGGGTTTACCGTCGCAGGCACGGTCCTGGTCGCCCAGAACAAGGGTGCGGGCAACGTAGACCAGGTGAGCCGCGTCGCCGGCCAGACGATCTCCTTCGTTCTCCTGTTCTCGATCGTCGTCGGCGTCGTCGGCTACCTCCTCTCGCCCTCTCTGCTCGAACTCATCGGTGCGGAGCCGGGAACGACCGAGTACAGCTACGCCCTCCAGTACGTCCGGGTGGAGTTTCTCGGGATGCCCCTGATCTTCGCCTTTTTCATCTTCCAGTCGCTGCTCCAGGGGTGGGGGGATACGCGAACGCCGCTGTATCTGATGGCCGGCAGCGTCGGGCTCAACGTCGTCATCGACCCCTTCTTCATCCTCGGCTTCCAGGACAACGTCGTCTTCGCCTGGTTCGGCCTCGAGGCCCTGGAGGCGCGTCTGTACGAGGCGA
The DNA here is from genome assembly GCA_001564255.1 of Natrialbaceae archaeon Tc-Br11_E2g1. GTDB lineage: Archaea > Halobacteriota > Halobacteria > Halobacteriales > Natrialbaceae > Tc-Br11-E2g1. The sequence continues at coordinate 5,850 of LKNC01000160.1, read as the reverse complement.
CCGGCTTCGACGGCCTCGCGGTGATGGGCGCGGCGATCGCGACGATCATTTCACGGTTTCTCGCCGCGGCGGTCGGGATGTGGCTGTTGCTCTCCGATCGCGTCGGCATCGGACTCGAGCCCGCCGATTTTGTCCTCGAGCGTGAGACGGTTCGGTCGATCGTCTCGATCGGCGCGCCCGCGAGCGTCGAGGTCAGCACGAAAGCCGTGAGCGTGACGGTGATGACGGCACTCGTCGCGATCGCCGGCAACGAGGCGGTGGCGGCCTACGGCATCGGTTCGCGGGTGACCTCGGTCGTCGTCTTACCCGCCCTGGGACTGGCCCGTGGCGTCGAGACGGTCGTCGGCCAGAACCTCGGAGCGGGACAGGTAACACGGGCGAAGCGGGGGGTGTACGCAGCCGTCGGGCTCATCACGGCGTCGTTGCTTGCGTTCAGTGCCGGCGTCTTCGTTTTCGCCGGACCGATCGTCGACCTGTTCGTCACCGGGAGCGGGGCCGAGGCGGTGACGGCTATCGGCGGCGAGTACCTCCGGATCGTCAGCGTCTCCTACGTCTTCCTCGGCGTGTTCTACGTCGTGCAGGGTGGCTTCCGCGGGAGCGGCAGTACCCGGACCGCCATGGCCTTTGCGTTCACCGGCTTCTTGCTCTTTCAGGTGACGTTCGCCTACGCGTTCGCCGTCCCGATGGGCCTCGGCGCGACGGGCATCTGGTACGCCGAAGCGCTCGCGAACGTCTGTATGGTCACCGCCGCCGGTCTCTACTTCCTGCGTGGGACCTGGGTCGGGAGCGTCGTCGACGCCGGGGGCGACGGTCGGTCGCCGGACGATGCCGGGGACAAGGCCCCCGTCACGATCGACGGGACGGACGAGCCGTAGAGCCACGCTCACATCGGCGAACCCGGACGTTTCGAGCCGTAGATAGGCGGGAAGTCCCAGCCCACGGCCACGAGCGGTCTTCCCCGCTCGTCGACTCCCGCTGTATCGTACCCGTCCCCGGGCCCTGGGAAAACATCACAATTTATTTTATTGAATAACTTATACTCGGGGGCAAGGAGTCGGTTACCCGCATATGGGAACACAACACAACATAGGGGAGTACATCGCCGCCGACGACTCGATGACGTCGGCCTCGGACTTTTTCGAGCACCTGGTCGAGGGTGTCGGTGTCGGGGTCGGTGCCGTCGGTTCTCACGGCCGGTTCATCTACGTGAACGAACACTACGCCGACACGCTAGGATACAGCCGGGAATCGCTCGTCGGCAGCGACCTCGAGACGGTAAACCCCGAGTTCGATCAGTCCCGCTTCGAGGAGTACTGGGACTCGTTTTCGATCGGTGAAACACGGACGACCGAGACCGTCCACCGGACGGCAGACGGCGAGGTGTTCCCCGTCTTGACCCACGTCACCCGGGTCGTTGTCACGGGTAGTGCGGTCAACGTCGGGACGATCCAGGACATCACCGAACTCGAGCGCCGCGGGGAGCAACTGGACGTTCTCAGACGGGTCCTCAGACACGACCTCCGGAACCGTCTCAACGTCGTCTCGGGCTACGCCGACCTGATCGAACGCCAACTCGAGGTCGACGACGACCTGCGGGAACACTTCGAGCGGATCCAACGGGAGATCGACCACCTGCTCGCGACCTCGGAGAACTCCCGCAGGCTCGAGAAACTCCTCGAGGACGACCTGGCGGGCAACCGCGACCGGCCGACGGACGTGATCCGACTCGACAGGACCCTCGAGGTGGCCGTCTCGCGAGTCAGAGACCAGTTTCCCGAGGCGACCGTCCGGTTCGACGAGCCGGGGGCGGTTCGCGTCCGTGCGGCCGAGTACGTCGGCCAGGCGCTGACACACGTCCTCTCGAACGCCGTCATACACAACGACAGCGAGGACCCCACCGTCGACCTCGAGGTGACGACGGTCGGCGACCGCATTTCGCTCTCGGTCGCAGACGACGGCCCCGGTATCCCGGACGAACGAAAGGATCTCGTCTTTGGCCGCGAGGAAACCGATCAATTACATCACGGCAACGGCTTCGGACTCTTTTTCGTCGAGAACGTCATCACCGAGAGCGGTGGCGAGATCCGGATCGAGGACAACGAACCCCGCGGAACGGCCGTCGAGATCGAACTCCCGCGGCCTCGAGTCGACCCGTGACCGATCGAGTGTCGACCCACCAGGTGACAGTAGCGTCGAACCGATGCCCGGCAGACAGGCGAGCGACCGCCGACCGCAACGATCCCACCCGGGTTCGGGGTCGTCGTCGGACGCCGCCGGACGGACAGTGAGAGCCCGCAATGCCAACGTTGACACTACTCCGTGTCCCAACTACGGGTAATGACGACCCGCGAGATTTCGAACGCGCGAGCGTGGGCGATGGCCGCACGCCCCCAGACGTTGCCGGCCGCGGCCGCCCCCGTGATCGTCGGGACGGGACTGGCCGTCTACGAGGGCGTTTTCGCCGCCCTCCCCGCACTCTTTGCGTTCGTCGGCGCGGCGTTGATCCAGATCGGGACGAACTTCGCGAACGACTACTACGACGCGGTGAAAGGCGCGGACACCGACGAGCGGGAGGGATTTACCCGTGTCACCCAGGCCGGGATCATCGACCCCGAGCGGGTGAAACTGGCGACGATCGTCACCTTCGGGCTGGCGGTCATCTCGGGAACCTACCTGGTCTACGTCGGCGGCGTACCGATCCTCGTCGTCGGCCTGGTGAGTGTCCTCTGTGGGTGGGCCTACACCGGTGGCCCCTACCCGCTTGGCTATCACGGCCTCGGCGATCTGTTCGTGTTCGTCTTCTTCGGCATCGTCGCCGTGATGGGGACGTTCTACGTCCAGGCCGTTGCGATCGCCCCCGTCGGTCCGTTTCCGACGACGATCCCCGCAGGGACGGTCACCCTCGAAGCGTTCGTCGCGAGCCTCCCGATCGCCGGCATCTCGACGGCGATCATCGTCGTCAACAACGTCCGCGACAGGGAGACCGACGTCGAGGCGGGTAAGAACACCCTCGCGGTGCGGTTTGGCTACACCTTCAGCCGCCTCGAGTACGTCGCCTTGCTCGGGCTCGCGTACGTGACACCGGCCTGGTTCTGGCTCGCCCGCGATTTCGGACTCGCGGTCTTTCTCCCCGTGCTCACCCTCCCGTACGGCGCTCTCGTCGCCCGGACCGTCTGTACCCGAACCGACGGGGCCGCGCTCAATCCCGCCCTCGAGCAAACCGGGAAGTTACTCGCCGTCTACGCCGTCCTGTTCACCATGGGGGTGATCCTCGCGTGAGACTCGAGTACGAACGCTTCTCCGTCCCCCTGACCTCCCCGCTCGGGACCGCCGCCGGGCCGATCGAGTCCCGCGAGGGGTTCCTGATCCGGGCGATCGAGGACGACCTGACCGGCCTCGGCGAGGCGACGCCGCTCCCGGGCTGGACGGAATCGATCGAGGAGTGTGCGGACGCCCTGGAGCGTGCGTCGGCGGCGATCGAGAGTGGGGCTCTCACGGGGGCCATCGAGGCGATCGAGGACACCTCAGCGGCACGCCACGGCGTTACCCTCGCGATCGCCGACGCCCAAGCCACCGGGCGGGCGACGCCGCTGTACCAGCACCTCTGTTCGTCGGGGCGGGTCCCCCGCGTTCCGGCCAACGCGACGATCGGTGACGGCTCGCCGGCTGAAACCGTCGCCGCGGCCGAGACTGCCCTCGAGGGGGGCTTTTCGTGTTGTAAGCTCAAAGTCGGCGTTCGATCGGTCGAGGCCGACGTCGAACGGCTCTCGCGCGTTCGCGAGGCCGTCGGCCCCGACGTCGAACTCCGGGCGGACGCCAACGGTGCCTGGACGTTCGAGGAGGCCGAACGCGCGACCGAAGCGTTCGCCGACGTCGGGGTCTCGCTCCTCGAACAGCCCCTTCCGCCGGGGGCGCTCGAGGGCCACGCCGAACTCCGGGGTCGGGGCGTCGACGTCGCCTTCGACGAAGGGGTGCTCGCCCACGGCGTCGACGCGATCGCCGAGGCCGGGGCCGCCGACGCGATCGTCCTGAAGCCGATGGCCCTGGGCGGTGTCGACGTCGCTCGGGAGGTCGCCGCGTGGGCGGACCAGCTCGGTCTGTACGCGATCGTGACGACGACGATCGACGCGGTCGTCGCTCGAACGGCTGCGGTCCACCTCGCGGCGTCGATCCCCGACCGACCCGCCTGTGGGATCGCCACGGCCGACTTCCTCGAGACCGACATCGGGCGCGATCCCGTCCTCTTCGAGAACGGGGCCGCGGTCGTCCCGCAAGCGAAGGGTCTTGGCGTCTCGGAGACTCACCTCGAGTAATGGACGACGCGGTCGAGTTTCCACGCCGGGACCTGCTCGCCCACCGTGAGCGGACGACACCGGAAGCTATCGGGCTGATCGACGCAAAAACGGGCGAGAAGTGGACCTACCGGGAGTACAGCCGGCGGGTCGATCGGTTGGCTCTCACCCTCTCCGCCCTCGGAGGCCGTGTGGGCGTCGTCCTCGACACCCGCCCCGCCGCCGCGACCGTCTTCTTTGCTGCCATGCGAACCGGAACGACGCTCGTCCCGCTGTCGGTCCGTGAAACCGTCCCCGAACTGACGGGGAAAGTCGACCGGACGGGTCTCGAGGCCGTAATCTGTGACCGCGAGACCGAGGGGCTCGCCCTCGAGGTCGCCGATACCGTCTACTCGGTCGACGAACCGGACGACGGGCGCGTCGACGCGCTGGCCCGCGAGGAAGGGAGCGACCGGCCCGTCGATCCGGTCGCCCTCGAGTCCGGGGACACCCAGCTCGTTATGTTCACCTCGGGGACCGCCGGAGAGCCGAAGGCCGTCCCGCTGACGGTCGGAAACCTGGTGGCGAGTGCGACGGCGTCGGCCTTCCGACTGGGCGTCGACCCCGACGATCGGTGGCTGTGTTGTCTCCCGACTTACCACATGGGCGGGCTCGCGCCGATCGTCCGCTCGGCGCTGTACGGGACGACAGTCGTGGTTCAACGCGCGTTCGACCCCGAGGACACCCCTCGAGTCCTCACGGCCTACGGGGTTACGGGCGTCTCGCTCGTCCCCACGATGTGTACGCGACTCCTCGAGGCCGGCTGGAGCCCCGACGACGCCCTGCGGTTCGTTCTCCTGGGCGGAGCGCCCGCCTCCGAGGAACTCCTCGAGGCCTGCCGGGAGGCTTCGGTCCCGGTCTGTCCCACCTACGGGATGACCGAGGCGGCCTCCCAGATCGCCACGGCGACCCCCGAGGAGGCGGTCTCGAGCCCGGGAACCGTCGGCTCGCCACTCGTCGGGACGGAGGTGACGATCGTCGAGGAAAGAAAAGAACTCGGGGCCGGCGAGACCGGCGAGATCGTCGTCTCGGGGCCGACGGTCACGCCGGGGTATCTCGACGAGGGCGTAAGCGAGCGTGCGTTCGGCGACTTCGGCCTCCACACCGGCGACGTCGGCTACCGGGACGAGGCGGGGCGGCTGTGGGTTACCGGCCGTCTCTCCGATCGGATCGTCACCGGCGGCGAGAACGTCGATCCCGGGGAGGTCACTGCCGTCCTGTGTAGCCATCCGGACCTCGAGGCCGCCGCGGTCGTCGGCCTCCCCGACCCGGAGTGGGGCGAACGCGTCGGGGCGCTGGTCGTCCCCGAGGGGGATCGGCCCGCGCTCGAGGACGTCCTCGGGTACTGTGTGGAACGTCTCGCCGGGTTCAAACGCCCGAAGACGGTCGGCTTCGCCGGGGAACTGCCACGGACGGCGTCGGGAACCGTCGATCGGGAGGCGGTTCGGGAACGGCTCGATCTCGAGGGGGTCGACGGTACTGACCGCTGACACGGTGTTCCAGTTCCGGTTGCGGAGTG
>LKNC01000159.1 GCA_001564255.1 Natrialbaceae archaeon Tc-Br11_E2g1 | reverse complement strand
TCGCCGCGGGCGCGGTCGTCGGCGAGACCGAAGACGCCGGCATCGGGGAGTTCGAGACCGACTCGGCGGAGACGGCGGCACTCGAGGAGATCGAGGCGACCTACGGCACCGACGACGCCGTCGTCGCCCAGCTCGTCGTCCGCGAGGAAGGCGGTGACGTCCTCACCCGCGAGTCGTTACTCGAGGGGCTGTTCCTCCAACGGGACGTCCGCGAGGACCCGGCGCTGAACGCGACCCTCGAGGACGAGGGCGTGCTCGCCCTCGAGAACGTCGTCGCGAGCACGGCGATCCGCCAGGATCGGGCAGCCGACCTCGAGGACCGCGGGGCCGAACTCGGCGAGCGGGCGGCGGAGTTGAACGGGACCGCCACGCGCCTCGAGGTCGCCCTCGAGGAGGTCCTCGAGATCCAGACCGAGCACACGACGGCGGCCCTCGAGTACGAGGCCGGGGGGATCGACGAGGGGACCTACGACGAGCGGACGGCCGACCTCGAGACCCGGTACGACGACGTCCTCGAGGCCGCGGGCGAGGGCCTCACAGCGGAGCAACGTGGGGAGTTCGAGTCGACGGCGGGAACGCTCAGAGAGAGCCAGGACGAACTCGTGCGCCTCGAGGCCACAGAGCGCGACGAGACGGAACAACAGCGCCTCGAGGAGCTCAGAGACCAACGCGGGGACCTCTACCAGCGAGGGACGATGGGTGTCCTCGCCGAGGAGTTCGAGCGTCTCGAGGACGACCGTGCGGAACTCGAGGCGGAACGGCAGGAACTCGAGGAGGCGGGGATGCCGCCGCTCGAGGAACAGATCGACGCCCTCGAGTCCCGCTCGGACGAGGGGGTCGAGGCGGTACTCGCGGACGTTCTCGATCCCGACGCCGACCGGCGCGACGAGGCCTACGAGTTCCTCCCGGCGGGGTACGAACCGGGGTCGACCGAGGCCGAATCGCGAATCGCCTTTATCTTCCAGGTCGACGACAGCGGGCCCGACGACGACACCGAGGCGGCCGACGACGCCCAGGTCGGGATCGCCGAACTGGTCGACCAGCGCTTTTCCGACGCGTTCGTCTTCGGCCAGGGGATAAGCGACGAGGCGTCGGCGAACGCCGTCGGCGACAGTTTCGCGATCATCACCCCCGTCGCGCTCGTGCTCGTGCTGGTCGTCCTCGGGGTGACCTACCGCGACGTCGTCGACGTCCTGCTCGGACTGGTCGGCATCGGCGTCGTGATGGCCTGGCTCGCCGGCATCATGGGCTGGCTCGAGATCCCGATGAGCCAGTTGCTCATCGCCGTTCCGTTCTTGCTGATCGGGCTGGCGATCGACTACTCGCTGCACGTCGTGATGCGATACCGGGAGGCCCGCGCGGGCGACCTCGAGTCCGGGCCAGATCCCAAAGCTCCGAGCCCCGACGCGACCGACGGCGGGCTGATTGGCCCGACGGCGGGGATGGGCCTCGGGCTCACGGGCGTCGTCCTCGCGCTCGCCGCCGCGACGTTCTCGACCGGCGTCGGCTTCCTCTCGAACGTCGTCAGTCCCCTGCCGGCGATTCAGGACTTCGCCATCCTGAGCGCCGGGGGCATCCTTGCGACGTTCGTCGTCTTCGCGGCGCTCGTCCCCGCGTTGAAAGTCGAGGTCGACGGACTGCTCGAGGGGAGATTCGACCGCAACCGGGCGAAATCGCCGTTCGGCGTGGGTGCGGGGCTCGTCAACCGGGGGCTCTCGGGAGCGGTCGCCCTCGCCCGTGGTGCGCCACTGGCCGTCGTCGCCGTCGCCTTCCTGCTCGCCGTCGGCGGGGCCTACGGCGCGACCGGCATCGACACGGAGTTCAACGAGGCCGACTTCCTTCCCGAGGACGCCCCCGAGTGGGCCCAGTCGTTGCCCGGCCCGCTCGCCCCGGACACGTACACCATCGCCGACGACGCCGAATACCTGGGCGAGAACTTCCGCGAGCGCGGAGAGGGCAGTCAGGCCCAGGTGCTGATACGTGCGGACGTGACCGATCCGGCCGCCCTCGAGGCGATCGACGAGGCGACTGACGGGGTCGACGACGACGGAACGATCCTCCGCGAGCCCGACGGCGAGGCCGCGATCGAGGGGCCACATACCGTGGTTCGCGAGCTCGCAGCCGACAACGAAACCGTCGCGGCCGAACTCGAAACGCGCGACACTGCCGGCGACGGCTTGCCCAACGAGGACGTCGCCGGCTTCTACGACGTCCTGTTCGAGGTCGACGACGAGCGCGCGGGCGAGGTCATCTACCGCACCGAGGGCGGGGAGTACGAGACGAGTCGGCTCCTCGTCGACGTCCGCGGCGACGCCGCCGCACAGGACGTCGCCGAGGACACCCGGGAACTCACAGCGGCGATCGAGGCCAACGGACCCGTGACGGCGATCGCCGCCGGCGGCCCCATCACCACCGCCGTCGTCCAGGACGCCTTGCTCGAGACGCTCGTCCAGGCCTTTGGCGTCACGCTCGTCGTCATCCTCGTCTTCCTCACTGTCCTCTACTGGGTGCGCCACCGGTCGCTCTCGCTGGGCGCGGTCACGCTCGCCCCCGTCGTCGCCGCACTCGCCTGGCTGCTCGGGACGATGGCCGTCCTCGAGATTCCCTTCAACAGCGAGACCGCGGTGATCACGAGCCTCGCGATCGGTCTCGGGGTAGACTACAGCATCCACATGGGCGAGCGGTTCGTGGCCGAGAGAGACGCTCGAGAGTCCCTCGATGAAACGCTCGTGGCGACCATTACGGGAACCGGCGGGGCGTTACTCGGTAGTGCAGCGACGACCGCGGCCGGCTTTGGCGTCCTCGCACTCGCACTCGCCCCGCCGCTCCAACGCTTTGGTCTGGTGACTGGCCTGAGCATCGTCTTCGCCTTTTTCGCCTGTCTGACCGTCCTCCCGTGTCTGCTCGTGCTCAGAGAACGAGCGCTCGAGTGGACCCGAACGGACTCAGCCTGAGACGGCAGAGACGGGCGCTCGAGTGTGAAAACGGAACTCGATCGGCTCTACGGCGTCGCCGTGAGGTCGTCCTCGAGACGATCCGCGACGGGTGTCGACTCGCGACGGCTTTGCAGTCGGACGAACGCGCCGACGATGAGCGCCCACAGCGCGGCCTGGCTCAGGAACGTACTTCCCAGGAAGACGTAGACGAGTTCGGTAGCGACATCCGGTTGCGTGATGATCGGTGGCGCGACCGTCGGCACGACCGCGACTGTCAGGGCGACCGGCACGGCAGCGACGGCGAGTGCCTGGATGCGTCCTGCAGGTGCTAACCGTCGGTAGCCAGTGATCGAGATAGCCGAGACGACCATCCCGAGGCCGATCAGGCCGACGTAAATCGCCAGCCGGGCGTTGATCCCGAGTGCCTCCTCGCCACCGGGTGCTGCCGGGGGTAACACCAGCCACGGCGTCACAGACACCGAGAAAAAACTGGCCGCACCGAGGACTGCCGCTTTCACCCCACCTCGACCGGGCAGTGCCGGCTCGAGGAAGTAATAGGCGAGGGCGAAGACGGCCGCGAGCAGGATACCCCAGAGGACGGCGCTGCCGACGCTGACGATCGCGTTCGTCGTCTCGGAGACGGCGTGGGAGTGATCGTGTCCAGCTGCGTGATCGTGTGCGTGGCCGTGGTCGTCGTGGCCGTGACCGTGGTCGTGCCCCGCGTCGTGGATGTAGTTCAGGAGTGGGTTCGCCACGAGCGCGATGTACATCCCGTAGGCCAGCCCGGCAATAATGCCCGCCACGACGCCACGCTTGAGGTAGTCGTAGATCATCAGTGGCAGGTGATCCCGGCCGCGTGCCGGAAGTTGTGCATCGCATCGTGGATGAGTGGCTCCTGAACGAACACCAGTGCGAAAGCGATCGACGCCACGAACACCCCCACCGCGGCCATCTGGCTAGGCGTCATCGTCTCCTGTGCGATCGCAACTCTGTCGTGAACGGTTTCGGTCTGCGTCGTATTCATGAAATCCAGATTGGTCTACTGAAACCTAGTTTGTAAAGATTTAGATTTTCGATGATTGGACCAGACTCCGGCAGTCGTCTGTCGGTGCCCGTCATCGATGTGGCTACTGGACTCCGTTTCAGTTGTTACTATTCTACTCGATTGCTGGAAGAAAGAACGAACCGCTACCGACGACTTACTCGCTGAGCCACCAGCCGTAGATCTTCTCTAAGTCCTCGCCGTCTTTGGACTTCTTCGAGCGGCCGTAGGTCTTGCCCTCGAGGATCTGCCGTTCGATGGCGTTGAGTGCAAGCGAGAACGCGTGGCGGTCGCCGTAGCCCTCGTCGGTGGCCATGAACGTGCCACGGTCGGTGTACAGGCGCACGCGAGCCTGAATCTGGGGCATGCCACGGAAGGTCTCGTCGTGTTCTTTGAAGTGGACCTTCGCCTCGAGGACGCGCATGTGACGGTATTTCGAGGCCGCTTCCTCGATACGTTCGCCGAGTTCCTCACGACTCGTCTCGTTCATCAGGTCCGCACCGAAGACCTGCACGGGCAGACGGCCTTCGTCGGTCCAGGTCAGGCTCTCTAAGAGGTCGGTCTTCGTGACGATACCGTCGAGAGCGCCCTCGAGTTCGACGACGGCGGAGGAGCCGCCGTGGTCGAACATCGTCTCGAGGACCGAATCGAGGCTCGTCTCGGGCGTCGTGGTGCCGACGGTCTCGACCATCACGTTCCGGACGGGCAAGTCGAGTAAGTCGGCGCTCTCGCCCTCGCGGGCACCGAAACCGCCGTGGTGGCTGCCGGTACTCGCGTCCATGTTCTCGTTGGGGTCCCCACCCTGTGAGCGCTGGACCTCGCGGGTGACGAACTCGAGGACGTCGTAGAGGCTACAGATGCCGACGACGTCCTCGCCGTTGTCGGCGGCGACGACGGGGAGGTGTTCGATGCGCTCCTCGCGGAACGCCGAGAGGGCCTTCCCGAGGGTCGTCTCCGGGTCGACCGAGACGACCTCCTCGGAGTAGACGTCCTCGGCGTCCAGTACCGAGAGGTACGGCTGGACGTGCTCTAGGAGGTCGTCGGCGCGGACGACGCCGGAGACGGTCTCCCCGTCGAGGACGGGCAGGACGCGGGTGTCGCCGGCGATCATCAACCGGGCGGCCTCCCGGAGGTCCTCGTGGCGCTCGATCGTCGGGACGGGACGGACGAGCGATCGGGCCTTCCGGTTGCCCTTCTCGTGTGAGGAGAGGACGTCCCGGCGGGTAACGATCCCCTCGAAATCACCGTCAGCGGTGATCAACAGGGTCTTTGTGCTCGAATCCTCGAACGCTCCCCGGAGCTTCGAGACCGGGGTCGTTTCGTCGAACGTGTCGAACTCCGAATCGACGATGTCGGTGACGTCCATGCCCGGGATTTCACCCGCCACGATTAATGCCCTTTGTGTTCTTCCCGTCTCGAGGGACAGTCGACGCGCCATCGCCCGGGTATTTCCTAGTATGCCTAGTACAATGTGGTTGTGAATTAATACGAACGCCGAAACGTTGATCGTGAGATAGTTGACAGAGTGTCACAGGAAACAATGGATTCGACCCAGGGAGTCGGGGACGAGTGCGAGGGGCGGTCCGTCGGGGGTGGGGGAGGTCGCTTTCGTCACCTCGTCGAACACATCCAGGACGCGGTCGTGGAGTTCGAACTCGTCGACGGCGAACCGATCGTCCGGGAGGTGAACCAGGCGTTCGTCGACGTCTTCGGCTACGACCGCGAGGAGATCCTCGGGGAGTCACTCAACGCGTTCGTCGTCCCCTCCTGGCTCAAGGGGGAAGCCGACAGCCTGGACGACCGGACCGCTGCGGGGAAGATAAACTACCGCCACGTTCGCCGGGAGACCGCAGACGGGCTCCGGGAGTTCCTCTACCGTGGGATCCCCTACGAGTCAGATCACACCAGTGGGTTCGCCGTCTACACCGATCTCACCGACACCCGCCGAAAGACCCGCCAGCTCGAGGTGGTAGAGCGCGTGCTCAGACACAACATCCGCAACGAACTCAACGTCGTCGTCGGGGCGGCCGACCACCTCGAAGCCAGCGTCGACGACGAGGCGGGCGATGCGATGGTCGACGCGATCAGGGAGGCCGCGGTGAACCTCCAGGAGTTGACGGGCGAGACGACGGCCATCCAGCGCGTCCAGAACGAACGGGTTCCCGAGAACGCGAGCGTCGACTGCGTTCGCCTCGTTCGGTCCGTCGCCGACCGCTTTCGCCGGACCCATCCCGAAGCCGAGATCGAGGTCGCGGTTCCCGACCCCCTCCGGGTGGCCGCGACCGAGCGCCTCGAGGCGGCCGTTTCGGCCCTGGTCGAGAACGCGATCGAGCACAACCCCGCCGAGCGACCCAAGGTGTGCCTCGAGGTCCGCTCGAGTCCCGAACGCGGGTGGGTCGAGATCGGGGTTGCCGACGACGGCCCGGAGATTCCGGCGATGGAACGACAGGTCGTCACCGGCGAAGCCGAGATCACCCAGACCTACCACGGCAGCGGCCTCGGGCTGTGGCTCGTTCGCTGGACCGTCGAGAGCTTCGGCGGTGACATCTCGTTTGCCGAAAGTGAGGCCGGCGGCAATCGCGTCCGGATGCGGCTTCGGCGGGCGGACGGGTGACGTACTGTCGGTCATGGACCTGTGAACCCGCGTGTGTCAGAACTGGCGGG
>LKNC01000158.1 GCA_001564255.1 Natrialbaceae archaeon Tc-Br11_E2g1 | reverse complement strand
TTTCTGGAGCAGGTAGTTCTCCTCGTTCATCACCTTCGAGGAGCCGAAAAAGCCCATCGCGTCGGGGCCGTGGGCCTCCCGAATGCGTTCCATCTCCGCGACGACCAGGTCGTAGGCTTCCTCCCAACCCGCCTCCCGAAGTTCGCCGTCCTCGCGGATCAACGGCTCCGTAAGTCGGTCCTCGTGATCTACGATCTCCGTCGCCGCGCCGCCTTTGATACAGACCCGGCCCTCGTTGACCGGCGCCTCCCCCCAGGGCAGAAAGCGCATCCCGTCCTCCCCTGGCTGGACCTGGATGCCACAGCCGACACCACAGTACGGGCAGATCGTCTCGACGGGCTCGCGATCGTCACTCGCCATCGTCACCCACCCGTCTCGTCTGTCTCGTTCTCATGGCCCGAATTGGGCCGTGTGTGCTAATGAATGTTTGCCAACGTTCGGCCGACCGCCGGCGAGAGGGAGGCGGGTACTCACCCGTGGAGAAAAACAGCGGGAAGACAGTACTTTTAACGCTCGCCTCGGAACGACTCGGTTATGGCTTCCGATCTTCCGTCCGAAGGGTCGGGGACGGTCACCGACGACGCGACGAGACACGAGGGCGGAACGGAACTCGAGCGGACGATCGGGCTCACCGGCGGACTCTCGATCGGCGTCGGGACGATGATCGGCGCGGGGATCTTCGTCTTCCCGGGGCTCGCGGCCGGACAGGCTGGGCCGGCCTCGGCTCTCTCGTTCGCCATCGGGGCGGTCATCGCTCTTTTCGTCGCCTTGCCGACCTCGGAACTGGCGACGGCGATGCCCGAGAGCGGGGGCGGGTACTACTTCATTTCCCGCGGGATGGGGGCGGCCTACGGTGCGATCGTCGGCATCAGCCTCTGGCTCGGGCTCGTCTTCGCGTCGGCGTTTTATCTGGTCGGCTTCGGCGAGTACGCGGTCGGGACGCTCGTGGAGGCGGGCGTGCCGGCGGGCGGTGGCGGGGCGTTCGTTATCGTCGTGGGCGTCGCCGTCGGCGTCGGCCTGACGGCGATGAGCATGACCGGGACCGAAAACACCGCGAGCCTACAAAACACCGTCGTTGCCCTCCTTTTGGGTATGCTGAGCGTCTTCCTCCTCTACGGTCTGCTCGACTCGTTCGGCGTCTTCGGCCGGGAGACCGTCCCACAGGAACTCACGCCCGAGGGGTACCTCCCGATCCTGACGACCGCCGCGCTCGTCTTTACGTCCTATCTCGGCTTCGCACAGGTCGCCACCGTCGCCGGCGAGATCACCGATCCCGGCCGGAACCTCCCGCTGGCGATGGTGGGCTCGGTCGTCCTCGTCGGCGTCTTTTACGTCCTGACGATCTTCGTTGCCACGAGCGCCTTGGGGAGTGAGGCCCTCGAGGCCGCAGGCGAGACCGCGATCGTCGAGGTCGCCCGGGAGTACTTCGGCCGCCCCGGTGCGGTCGCGATCCTCTTTGCCGGCTTGCTGGCGACACTGTCGAGTGCGAACGCCTCGATCCTCTCTTCCTCGCGGGCGCTGTACGCGATCAGCCGGGACCGGATCGTCCCCCCGGGGGCGAGCAAAGTCAACCTCAAGTACGGGACCCCACACGTCGCGCTCGCGCTCGTCGGCGGCCCCGTCGTTTTGCTGGTCACGACCGGCCAGACGGAGATACTGGCGGAGGTCGCTTCCTTTCTGCACCTCGTGATGTACGGGTTGATCTGTGTGGCCTTACTCGCTATCCGCCGGGAGGACCCCGACTGGTACGATCCGGACTTCAACACACCTGCCTACCCCGTCTTGCCGGCTATCGGCGCGATCTCGAGTTTCGGTCTGATCGCCTTCATGCAGCCGCTTTCGCAGGTGATCGGTGTCTTCGTCATGGTCGGGGCGCTCGGGTGGTACCTCTATTATGCTCGAGACGTATCCCTCAAGGGAGGTGAACTATGACGGACGTCCCCGAAAACCGTGTGCTCGTCCCGATCGAGGTGCTTCGTGGCCAGGACGTCCCAGAGCCCGTCATCGAGACGTTCTCGTCGGCCTCGGTCGTCTTGCTCGGCTATCACGAGATCCCCGAACAGACCGCGCCCGACCAGGCGCGCATGCAGTTCGAAGACCAGGCTCAGAACGCACTCACCGACTTCGAGACCGCCTTCGCCGAGGCCGGCGGGGACGTCTCCTCGCGGCTCGTGTTCACTCACGATCCGCTGAAGACGATAGAGCGCGTGGCCGCCGAACTCGAATGTGACTCCGTCCTCTTGCTCAACCCGGCTCCCGTCTTGAGACAGATTCTCGTCGCGATCAGCGAAACGGTAAACGTCGAACACATCGCGCGGCTGGTCGGGGACGTGATGGCCGACAGCGACGTGGAGGTGACACTTTACCACGTCACACCCGACAGCGAAGAACGGGAGCGCGGCGAACGGATCCTCGAGACCGCAGCCGAGACCCTCGAGGAACACGGCATCGACCGGGACCGCATCGTCAAGGCGGTCGTCGCCGACGACGAGCCCCTGGAGGCGCTTCTCGCGTCCGCCGAGAACCACCACCTCGTCGTCCTCGGTGAGAGCAAGCCGACGATCCGCGAGCGCATCTGGGGGGACGTCTCGGAGACGATCGCAGGGCAAACGGTCAATCCGGTGCTCGTCGTTCGACGGGACTACCTCGAGGTGCCCGAGGCGGAACTGGAGGAGGCGGCCGGTGGGCCGCGTGGGTGAGCCCGTCCCGGTCCCGGGAGTCGCCGGCCAAACGTGACATGGTGACTGGGTGTAGGTCGAAGCTATTTGAAGCGGACACGCTAACAGCCCGCATGTACCAGCGGATCCTCGTGGCGACCGACGGGAGAGACGGGACGCGACGGGCGGTAGCGCACGCGATCACGATCGCCGAGCGGTTCGACGCGACGCTCCACGCGCTGTCGGTTCGCGTCGAGGGGCCATACGACTCGCCCGAAGCGGCACAACGGGCCGCCGAGGAGGCGATCTCGTCGGTCGAAACCAAGGTGGGCGAGACCGGCGTCGACGTCCACACGGCGATCAGGGAGGGAACGCCTCACGAGGAGATCCTGGCCTACGCCGAGAGCGCGGACGTCGACATGATCGTCGTGGGGACCAGAGGGCGGTCCGGGCTCGATCGGGTGATCGTCGGAAGCGTCGCCGAACAGGTCCTTCGAAACGCCGACGCGCCGGTCGTCACCGTTCGTACCGGAGAGTAGTCCGTCGGGGAACGACCTACCCGTGGTTTGGGTCCCACTCCTCGCAGGCGTCCATGTCGTCCATTTCCTCGTCGTGTCGCGTACAGTACGGCGTCATCCCCCTCGAGGAACGGACGTACTCGAAGTGCGTACAGTTCCCACAGTATCTGTCGGCTGGCTTTTGCGGTCCCGGCCCGTCGACGATTTCGGCGTCGGTCCCGGGGGGAGACCGGATCTCCCGGGTCGTCGAGCCACCGTCGCCGGTCGGCTCGGGCGCTGGCGACGGGGTGACGCCGGCGTCGACGGGGGTCGATCCCCCACTCGAGTCGTCGGTCCCTATCTCACCGTCCGGGGTTTCCCCGAGGAATCCGACGCTTCCGAGACCGCTCGAGCCGTCGACTTCGACGATTTTCGTCTTCCCGCGGCGGGTGACGTTCATCTCGACTGTCCCTCCGGGATCGTTGCGGGTCTTGAAGTTGGCGACGGCGACGAACAGACACCAGAAGGCGATACAGAGCCCGAGGAGGTAGACCGCCGACACCTGGAGGGTGAGCTCGTCGCCGTGGCCACGCCAGTGGTGGGGATAGGCGTGTGAAAAGAGGACGACGCCGAGCAGACAGATGGTCGACCCGATGGCGGCCGCAGCACGGACGGTCCTGCCGGCGGGCAGGACGGTGAAGACGCCGACGAGGACGGCGGGGACGCCGAGCCCGGCGAGGATTCCGGCCCACCTGATCGCGCCGAACTCGTCGCCGACCAGCGGGGAAAAGAGGTCGGTCGTCGCGACGACGACGGCCACGACCGCGAGCGTCGCCCCGAGGACGACGAGTCCGGCTCCCGCGTACAGCCGGCGGAGGCTCGACACCTCACGTTCGTTCGATTCGTAAACCTCCGTCAGGCTTGTCATACGGGAGCCGTTCGTGCCCGTCACACAAAACGGTATGTCAGACACCTACCACCGAGCGGAGAGGTACGGCCGCCTCGAACAAACGAAAGCTTGAATCGCCGACCCGACGAACGTGTAGCCATGACCGACGAGGAGGAGTCTGAATCGGAAGTCACCCTCGGCGAAAAGACGCCCGTCGACGGTGCACCGCTCGCCCGCGTCACCTCACGACTGACCTGGCCGAAGGCGGTAAGCGAGATCGACGACCTCGAGGGCGACAGCGTCGTCCGAACCCCGGACGGGCCACGTGAACTCTCGGAGATCCTCGCGGACGTAGACGAGCCCTACTTCGAGCGCCGCCAGGCGTTCGAGGCCACAGTCCGTGACGTGATCGGGCCGGGACCCGTCCGGACCGCAGAGTAAGCGTGGCGGGCCAGGGGGTCTCTGCTGGCGTCCGCTGGCTCCGGCGACGACTGGCCTCCCTGACCTGGGTACAGCGGTCGCTACTCGTCGGGGCCCTGTTGACCGTCCTGTGGACCAACCTCGTCCAGTCGGGGTTGACGAACCGACTGCTCTACGACGGCCTCTTTCTGTTCGTCGGGCCGCTCGCACTCGCCGTGACCCACGGGAAACGGATCGGCTGGCGAATAAATCGGGTCGCGATCAGAAACGCCGTCTTGCTCTCGCTTTTCGTCCTCCCGTTTTACCTTGTCGGCTCGACCCTGCCGACGATCCGGGCGTACTACCCGATGTGGGAGACCTCGGCCGCCCCCGCGGTGTTTATCCCTCACGCGATCCAGCTGTTTTTCCTCGCACTCGCCGCCGAAACCTACTATCGGGGGTTGCTCTGTGTCGGCGTCAAGGACATCGGGTTCAAGGCCGTCTTCATCAGCCCCGTCGTCTACATGTTCCACCACTGGGGGAAACCACCCATCGAGTTCCTGCTGTCGGGACCGACGGACGTCCTCTTTGGCGCAGTCGACTACAAGTCGAACTCGATTCTCCCCTCGGTGATCGCCCACGGCGCGGGACTCGTCTTGCTCGACTGGCTCGTCCTCCACGACCCGCTTTTCGATCCGACCCCGCTGCTTCGTCACCTCGAGTGGCTCCCGATCCCGCTGTGATCACCCGTGCACGCTTTACTCCGTGCCTCCGTATCGCTGCCCCTGAGCCTTCCGATCGGTCCAGCCCGCCTCGACCCCGAAGACTACGGCGAGAGAGACACAGTCCTCGAGATAGACCACGAGGAAGCGATCGAACACGTCCGTGAGGTGTGTCTCGAGGTCGGCTTCGGGATCCCCGTCGGGTTCTCGCTTTCGGAGTTGCCGAACGGGAAAGTCGACGCCGACCGTGACCTCTCCTACGTCCTCGGGGCCTTTGACGTCCTCCACACGACTGATGTCGTGGGCTTTCTCCTGTTTTTCCTGTAAGCGGTGTGGTCCGGACGTGTCCCCAGCAAAGGTTTAACTCCGCTCGAGGCGACCCTACTGACGAGAGATGGATTCCGACGAGACCGACGAGCACCCGGTAGACGGTTCCGGCAGTCCCGGAGACGGGGGGTCGGGATCGTCCGCCGACCCGGCCGACGGTGTCAGAGAGACCGCGATCGAGGAAGTCGACGCACGGATCGTCGATCTACTCGCGTGGATCCTCGATACGGAAACGCGGGCGAAGATATACATCCACCTGCTTGCGAGCCCCGGCAGTACGTCCGAGGAGGTCGCCACGGGGACCGGACTCTACCCGAGTACGGTCCGGGAGGCACTCGCCGAACTCCACGACGAGGAGAAAGTGACCCGGGAAAAACGCGCGAGCGAGGGTGCGGGGAACAACCCATACGAGTACACGGCGATCCAGCCGAGCGAACTCGTCGGCGGCGTCGTCGACCAGGTCCAGACGGAACTGAACACGATCTTCACCCTGGACCGGGTCATAGACCGGGAGGACCCCGACGACGGCTTCGAACACGACGAGCCCGTGACGATCACGGTCGACTCCCTCGAGGAAGAACGGGGAGAGGACGCGGCGTGATACCGTCTGACGGGCCCGCGTGACGATTCTCGCCCCCGTCCGGCGGGGACCGTTCACGACGTACGTCCGGGAGTGTGCTACCGTCAGGTCGCCTCGAGGATCGTCGGTCGCTCGAGTTCACAGTCGCCGTCGACGCTCTCGACGCGGTCTGTCGGCCAGTCGCCGGAGTCGGTAAGCACCTCGAACCCCTCGTCGGTCACGAGGACCGTGTCTTCGCTTTTGGCGCCCTGTACCGTCGGGTTCCAGGCGTAAGCCATCGGCGTTTCGACGGGGTCGTCGGCCCCCGGGGTGGCGATCCACTCCCGGCCGGCAAAGCCCGCGGCACCGCCCTGGTGGTGGCGCTCCCACTCACCCTCGTATCCGAGGTCGGCGTAGGCGTCCTGAACCGCACTGAAGACGTCCCCCGCGGTCCCGTTCTCCGTTGCCACTCGCCGTGTCGCTGCCAGGGCCGTCGTCTCGACACGGGTCGTGACCTCGTGGCGGTCCTCGAGGCCCTCCGGCGGGTCGAAGGCGACGGTCCGGGTACAACTGGCGTGAAGGCCGTGACGCTCCGCGGTGACCGAGACGAGAG
>LKNC01000157.1 GCA_001564255.1 Natrialbaceae archaeon Tc-Br11_E2g1 | reverse complement strand
GCCGTTTCCTGCCGTTTTGAGTCGGTTCGGGTGGCTCCCGCCGCTCGTCGTCGAGTCGGTGACGGTGATACTACCGGGCGCAAGTATGGAACGGTTTTCACCACCCAGTGCCGGCTACATCGTTCAGTGACTTTTCTCCGGCAGTGTGAGTATCGCTCGACGGAGACAGTTGGCTCACCGGGGCGATCGCTCCGACACCGTCTCTTTGTTACCCGGTTAGGCAGTGTCAACTGCTCGGACGTTTTCGACCATACAGGTAAGGGGGGACCGTTTTACCCTATTGTACCCACATTCGAACTGAAGTATGGTACATTCAGCAGCACTCGACACAGCGGCACTCGCACAGGCCGTACAACCGCTCGAGATGACACAGCAGGAGATCTTCGAGCACGTGTTCGACGATCCCCTGCTTGCATGGTCGTTCGTAGTCAACATCGCGCTCGCGGGCCTGACGATACTGTTTATCGTTTACCTGGGGCGTAACCTCACCGACCCACGGGCGAAGCTCATCGCCGTGTCGGTGATGCTGATCTCCGTGGTGTCGATCTCGAGTTACAGCGGACTTACCTCGGGGTTGACGATAAGTTTCCTCGAGATGCCGGCCGGCCACGCGAGAGGCGGTGAGGAAGTCCTCACGATGTGGGGTCGCTACCTCACCTGGACGTTCTCGACGCCGTTTATCCTGATCGCTCTCGGGATGATCGCCGGCTCGAACCTGACGAAGATCCTGACGTCGGTCGCCTTCACCATCGCGATGTGTGTCACGGGGCTGGCAGCCGCGTTCACCACCTCGAGTCTCATCATGCGCTGGTGGTGGTTCGCGATCAGTTCGATTTTCTTCCTCGTCATCGTCTACATCATCCTCGTCGAGTGGGCGGCCGACGCGGAGAAAGCCGGGACGAGCGACCTGTTTAACACGCTGAAGATCCTGACGGTGGTCGGCTGGTTCGGCTACCCGATCCTGTGGGCACTCGGCGTCGAAGGGTTCGCTCTGCTCGACGTGGCGATCACGTCGTGGGGCTACAGCATCCTCGACATCATCACCAAGTACATCGTCACGGTGTTGATCATGATGTGGCTCGCCAAAGAGCCCTCGGAGGTCACTGCTGGCGCGGACTACGGGACGAGTCTGCCCGGCTTCGCACCGGCGGACGACTGATCGAGCGAGGACGCCGTCGGCACGAACCGGCTTTCTTTCGGACAGTGCGGGACGACGTAACTGTCGTGAGAGTACGAACCGTTAGCCGCCGTGTTTTCGATACCAGACTCGAGCGCCGACCGGTGGCTCCCCGTCCTCGAGGTCCAACCTGGACAGGACGAGATCCCTGATAGCGACCGTGACGGTGAGTTCGACCGTCCCCCCGCGGTCGGTCCGGACCTCGAACACGCAGTGTCCGTCCCGTTCGAGGATGCGTTCTATGGTCCCGACTGACCAGCGGTCGATGGCGTGTGTCGGCTCTCGCGCGTGGATCCGGTCGTGGGTCATCGGTCCCGGGGTTTCGACGTCGGTGTGACGGCACGGGCCCCGCGAGGCCGGTACCAGGAGACGGACACACCCGAGTTACTCCCGTTCACGAATACCGTACGAGGTGGGGTTCGCCGACGGCCCGAGGATTATCAGGACCGTGATCTCCTCGGTGATGTGGAAAAAGTCGTGTTCGAGGTCGGGTTCGACGGCGACGAGGTCACCCGCCGAGATCTCGTGGGTGTCGTCGCCGACGCGGAGTTTGCCCGATCCCGACAGGACGTAGTACAGTTCCTGTTCGTTGTGGGAGTTCTTCGGGACAGCACCGTCGGCGGGATACTTGCCGACTTCGACCGTGAGCGGCCCCGCGGTGAGCACTTCCCTGTGAGTGAGATCACCCGGCTCGAGGTCGTCGGCCACGTCGGTGATCGAAATGTGTGACATCTCTCGTCACTTGTTCTATACCGCTTTAATGCTTTTGTTTCCACCACACCCCACAGAACACCTTCTGAGGGCCTGAAACGGCCGATACCCGGTCGAACGGTCGCTACCGGTGGCGGTGGCGGCGTGGCCCCGAACCCCCGGCCCGTCGCCGATTTAGAAACCAAATATGGTTATCGGGAACCCTATTCGGACAAAAGGGCAAATACTATTAGTTCACAGCACTCGTCTAGCACTGATAGCAAGCCTCACGTTACGGACGGAGACGTGTGTGCCAGCCGAATACAACCCTACGAGACAATGCAAAGCACGAAACACGAGCGACCACAGCTGACGGCCGGAACCGAACGAACCACCGAAGAGTCCGACACGTCCCGGGTTGACTCCTGTCCGGAGTGTGCCGGACGACTGTCGACCGACGGAGGCTCGGTCCACTGTGAGGACTGTGGTCTCGTGGTCGACAGTAAACCGATCGACCACGGTCCCGAGTGGCGGGCGTTCGACGCCACAGAGCGTGACGAAAAGAGTCGTGTCGGCGCTCCGACGACGACGATGAAACACGACCGGGGGCTGTCGACGAACATCAGCTGGCAGAACAAAGACGCCTACGGCAACCTGCTGTCGAGTCGCCAGCGCCAGAAGATGCAGCGACTCCGTACCTGGAACGAGCGGTTTCGCACGCGCGACAGCGCCGATCGAAACCTGCAACACGCACTCGGCGAGATCGATCGTATGGCGAGCGCACTCGGCGTTCCCGACGCCGCCCGCGAGACCGCGAGTGTCATCTACCGCCGGGCCCTCGAGGACGACCTTCTGCCGGGTCGATCGATCGAGGGGATGGCGACGGCGTCGCTTTACGCCGCGATGAGACAGGCCGGCATTCCACGGTCGGTCGACGAACTCGCGGCCGTCAGCCGTATCGACTACCTCGAGGCGACCCGCACCTACCGGTATCTCATCAGGGAGTTGGAGTTGCCGATGGCACCGCCGGATCCCCGCGAGTACGTGCCACGATACACCTCCCAACTCGAGATCTCGACCGAAACCGAGCGATGTGCACTCGCCGTCCTCGAAGCCGGGATCGAAGCGGGCGTCCACAGCGGCAAACACCCCGTCGGCCTCGCGGCCGCAGCGATCTACGCCGCCGGCCTCCTGCAAGACGACGGACTCACCCAGGACGAGGTCGCCGCGGTTACCGACGTCAGCCACGTGACGATCCGGAACCGGTACCAGGAACTCCTCGAGATCGAAGCCGCCAGAACCGCCTGTGGGTCCGATCGGTAGGCCCACTCAGACCACGCCGAGCTGTCGGACCGTCAACTCGAGGGTCGCCAACCCCTTCGCCGTCTCGAGGACTGCGTTCGTCCCCAGATGCGGCGTCGAGGCGTGGGCCGACTCGCCCTCAACGCTGAGGGTGACCCAGGCGAGCCCGCGGTGGCCGACCGCGGGGACGAACCCGTAGGAGCCGTCCATGACGACGGCCGCGCCCTCGGGGTCGGGGAATCGCTCGGGAAACCAGCCGGGTCGATCGCCCCGGCCGACCATCGCCTTCGCGCCGACCTGGGCGATCTCCTCGCCGACGAGGTGGCCGTGGACCAGTGTGCCCCCGAGCTGGCGGTGACGCTCGGCCGCGAGACGGGATCGGAGAGGAGATCGAGCAACTCCGCGTCGTGGTCGTCGATCCACGCCCGTCCCCGGTCGATGACGTCCCGTGCCGACACCTCGAGGTCGTCGCTTCGTCTCCCGCCGTCGGATGACTCCATACCCAGTCGTGTGGCCCGGCCCACAATGGACGTTCGGGCTCGTGGGACCCCGACCCGGGACACCACGGTGCCCCGGAGCCGACTACCGGGTCAGATCCCCCACTCCTCTCGGGTGTAAGCCATCTCCCAGAAGCGGTACTCGAGGCGGGCACTGGTCAGGAACGCCTCGACCATGGCCTCGTGCTCGCCCGGGTACCGTTTCCCACACCGATCGACGAACTCACGCATCATCCCGACGACCTCCCGAAACTCCTCGCCGGTGTACGTTTCGATCCACGGGGTGTACCGGTGGTCCCCCGTCGCGAGTTCGGCTGCGTGTTCCCCGATGTCGAGAAACCCCTGGCCACACGGGTACAGCGCCGCACTGATCTCGGCGATAGAGCCCTCGTACGCCGTTCGAATCAGGAAGCTGGTGTACGCCTCACACGTCGGCGACTTCCGGACGGACTCGAGGTCCCCACGTGAGATACCGTACTCGCGTGCGAACTCCCGGTGGAGGTCCATCTCGTGACTGAGCGTGCTATGTGCGATCGCTAACAGGTCCGTCATCGTTCCCTCGTCGCGTGCTTTCGCACCCGCGAGGGCGAACAACCGGGCGTAGTCGAGGAGGTACCGATAGTCCTGTTCGATCCAGTACTGGAACGCCGACTCGTCTAGGTCCCCGCTGGCAAGCTCGCGGACGAACGGGTGGTTTTTCTGTGCCTCCCAGATGTCCTCTCCCTCTCGGAGAAGTCGATCACTGAACGCCATCGTACGACCGTACTTCCCCGGGCAGCCTAATATAGGTTGATGGTATAACCCAGTTATTCCCGGCTTCCGGCCACCAATCCGATCTAGTACCGGATCGCGGCGTCGAGAATCCCCGCCGTCTGGCCGACACCGACGAGCGCGAGCCCACCGACCGCGGCCGTCTCGAGGTCCCAGGAGTGGCCGAGCGCGTACAGTGTCGCGCCGAGTAGACAGCCCGCGGTGGCGGCCGCGTAGATCCAGCGCCCGTCGGAGACCCGACGCCCGGTGTCGACGAAGCCGACCGCCGGCAACAGCATCCACCCGAAGAGGGCGACGGCCACGAGCGCCGATCCGTTCGCGACCCACAGGCCGACGACCCCACAGAGCGTGACGACCGAGCCGGTGGCGATGAGCACCCACCACGTGTACAGGACGCCCTCGCGCATGTCGGCGTAGCCGGTCACCGCGAACCCGATCAGTAAGACGGCCATCACGACGTGAGCCATAAACAGCGTGTGTTCGGTCACTACCTCGAGGTAGGCGACGGTCACGAACACCCAGGCAAGCGGAACCAGCATCGGCGGGCCGAGTTCTCGAGCGCGTCTGAACATACCGGAGTGTACCGGTTGGGGACACAAATGCGTATACCACGGCCGGGCCGCGACACTGCCGACGGGATCGGACCACTGTGAGTTGACGGGTCGTTCGATGCTGTGGATGGCGAACGTAACGACTCCCGGTCTGTCACCGACGACCGAGCGTCGCGTAGCGTTCCTCGAGGTCGATCATCGGTTCGGGGTAGTCGACGCCCAACTGGACGCCACAGGCGGCTCGTTCGGCCTCGCTCAGCGTCCAGGGTCTGTGGACCGACGCCGAGGGCAGGGCCTCGAGTTCGGGCAGCCAGGTCCGGACGTACTCGCCGTCGTCGTCGTAGTACTCGGCCTGTGAGAGGACGTCGAAGTAGCCGTCCCGGGAGTCGTTGCCCACGCCGGCCTGGTAGGCCCAGTTGCCCCAGTTCGAGGCGACGTCGTAGTCGACGAGTCGTTCCTCGAAGTACGCCGCCCCCCAGCGCCAGTCGACCTCGAGTGCGTCGGTGAGAAACGAGGCGACGTTCTGACGGCCGCGATTCGACATGTACCCCGTGCGGTTCAGTTCCCGCATGTTCGCGTCGACGAAGGGGATCCCGGTCTCGCCGCTCGCCCACCGCTCGAACGCCGCCCTGTCGTGGTTCCACGTTTTCTCGACGTCCCGGATTCCGGTGGGGGTGAAAAACTGCCCGCCGTACTTGTGAAACTGGAACTGGAAGAAATCCCGCCAGAGGAGTTCGAAGACGAGCCAGTAGGTGTCCTCGTTCGAGACCCGTTCGTCCTCGTACCGTTCGACTTCGGCGTGGATCCACCGCGGGGAGAGACACCCCGCCGCCAGCCACGGCGAGAACTTCGAGGAGTAGTCCGCTCCCAGGAGTCCGTTCCGGGTTCGCTTGTACTCCCGGAGGTGATCGCCCTCCCAAACGTACGCCTCGAGGCGGCGTTTCCCGGCCGACTCGCCGCCCTCGACGGGCAGTACGGCCCGGTCGTCCTCGGGTGGGGCCTCGAGTCCGAGATCCGAACACGTCGGCACGTCGCCGGCGGGTAACTCCGGAGTCGGGACCGTTTCCGGGGCCGCGAGCGGCTCTCGAACCGAACACTCGCGTTCGACCTCCTTGCGCCAGGGCGTGAACGTATCCGTCATCCGCCGGCAGGGCGTCGGGAGATCGGAGCGGTGATACAGCGTGTGGGTCCACCGCGTCTCGAGGGCGACCCCGTCGGGGAGGGCCCTCCGGACGCCGTTTTCGACCTCGAGTTCCTCCGTCGCCGGTTTCGTCTGTGCGTAGACGGCGTCGGCGTCGACGCGATCGACGACGTCGGGCACGACCGTTTCCGGACGGCCCTCCCTGACGTACAGCTCTCCGCCACGCTCCCGGAGCGTCGCCCGCAACTCGAGGAGCGACTCACGACGGAACGCGGCCCGATGGGCACCGAGTTTTTCGGTTCCGTAGCGTGTCCCGCCGTGGTCGCGCGGGTCGACGACGGAGATCGGTACGACCTCGTCGGCCGCGGTAACCGCGTCGACGAGCGTTGGATTGTCCGTGAGCCGGAGGTCGTCCCGAAACCAGACGACGGCAGTGTCCATGGTCACTCGAGGGGGAGTCGGCGCAAGTATCTGTGGACGAACAGTGTAGCGGGGTTGTGTAACTGTTACGAAATTCAGTAAGATGTAGTAGTAGTTAGTGCTGATTCAACGACCACTTTCAGTATGGTTGGCGACTATTTTTCTTCGTGGTGGTTGTAGTATGGTCTGTCACGATGACCGCGACCATCGGCCTACATGGACGCTCTGGGCGGTCAGCGTGGCGGCCAACAAATCCT
>LKNC01000156.1 GCA_001564255.1 Natrialbaceae archaeon Tc-Br11_E2g1 | reverse complement strand
GAGGTTCTCGAGGCCGAGACCCCCGCGGAGAAGTGTGGATTCGCCCACACCGCGACGATCCAGTTCGGCCGGGAGTACTGCCGGGCGCGCAAGCCGGCGTGTCTCGAGGACCCCGAGGCGTGCCCGATGGCCGACCTGTGTGAGCAGGTCGGGGTCTATCCGGAGGCCGACGAGGTCGTCGATCCCGCCGACGCGCCGGAAGCCGGGTAATGCCGGCGGGCGAAAACCTGTGGGGTTTCGGTTCGACAGCCTCCTACTGGGCGATCAGGACGACGGCGAGGATGGCGAAGCCGACACCGAGTGCGTCCGTGGCGGCGAACGACTCCCCCAGAAAGACGACACCGAGGAGCGCGGCGACGATGAAATACAGCGCGGAGATGGTCGTGACGACTCCCACGCGGCCGGACGAGAGCCCGGCGTAAAAGGCGACCGCCCCGATCCCGGCGAACACGCCCGCAAGCACCGCGAGGCCGACGCCGGATCGCTCGAGGGTGATCGGGTCGTTCTGGACGGCGACGTAGCCGAGTGCGACCACGACGCTTGCACCGTACGAGAGGACCATCGCGACTTCGGGTTCGATCGATCGGGTCGCCTCGTTCGCGAGTACGGTCCAGACCCCCCAGCTGACCATGGTGAAGACCGCGAGTGAGACGGCATACTGGCTCATACTCGGGGGGAACGGCCGGAGAGACCAATAGGTGTCGAACCGTCACTCGAGGGCGTCTTTCCACTCGCCCATCCCGGAGGGGTCGAGGTGGACGTGGGCGTCGCCGACGGCCTCGAGGCCACGCACCGTCTCGAGGAGTTCGGTCTCGAGGTCGTGGGCCTCCCGCAGCGTGAGATCACCTTCGACTTCGACGTGAGCCTCGACCTCGAGGACGGTGCCGTCGTAGAAGACGATCAGATCGTGGACGCCCTGGACCTCGGAGTGGGCGAGTAGCGTCTCCCGGACGTCCTCGTGGTGTTCGTCGGGTGCGGCCGTGCCGACGAGGTACTGGACGTTCTCCCGGCCGATCTCGACGCCCTGGTAGACGACCAGGACGCTCACGAGACCGCCGGCGATGGGGTCGAGCATCGGGTAGCCGACCATCAGTCCGACGACGCCGACCAGGACGGCCGCGGACGTATAGAGGTCGTTGAGACAGTCTTTCGCGAGTGCGGTCAACGCGATCGACTCGAGGTCGGCGTTGACCCGTTCCGTGTAGCGGTAGACGAGGTACATATCCACCATCGCGAACGCGACCGCACCGAGCAGGACGTAGCTGAACGTCGCTTCGGTGCCATAGAGCAGTCCCTGGGCCGACTCGTAGAGCAAGTTCAGCCCGAGGATAACGATCACCACGCCGACGAACAGTGCGGTCAGGGGTTCGATGCGGGCGTGACCGTGTGGGTGGTTCGCGTCGGGGTCCTCGAACCGAGTGTCCCCCCAGACGAGGACGACGATGCTCGCGACCAGATCCGCAAGCGAGTGTGCGGCGTCGGCGATCAGCGCCACGCTGCCAAAGGCGACCCCGACGGCACCCTCGACGACGATCTTCACCGCGTTTCCCAAGACGTTCGCCCACGAGGCCCGGGCGAAGCGTCGTCGGTCGTCGCTGGTGGCCATAGCCGGATTAGATTCGATCTAAACTTCACTCTTGGCATTACACGAATCAAACAGCAGGTTTCGACAGCCCTAGAGGCGTTTGGGTGGTTATTCGACGGTGAACGTCACCGTTGCCTCCACACCGTCGGCGAGTGCGTCGACGAGCGCTCGGTCGAATCCCTCGGCGGCGAACGCCGCCTCGAGCATGACGGTTCGGTCGTCGACGTACTCGCTCGTCCGCCCGACCGCGCTTCGTTCGTTCGTATACTCGAGATCGGGATCGCCCCGGCCCGCCACGCGTCCCTCGTGGCCGCCCGCCTCGATCGTCATCGTGATCGTCGCCGACGCGTCCCGGCAGGCCTCGACGAATTCGGGGTCGAAGTCCGCGGGTGCCCGATCGGCCCCGACCGCGAGGATGCAGTCGCCGGCGGGAGTGAGGTAGTCGTCGGTCGTCACCTCGACGGTGCTGGTGTGTTCGGCCCGGACGTTCTCGTGGCCACGGGCGTGGATGACTTCCTCCATGGTCGCCCGGAGCGTTCCCCGACGGAAAACTGAACCGAACCGTGCGTCCGAAGCCGATCTAGACCAGACTCGCGCCGTCGAACTCCCCGCGGGCGAAGTCGATGTCCATCAACTCGAGGATCGTCGGCGCGATGTCGAGTAAGTCGGCGTCGCCGATCGAGGCGTCGGGATCGTCTATGAACAGTGCGGTGTCGTCGAAGCTGTGCATGCCGTTTCTCGGCCCGGTCGAGAAGACCGTCTCGCCGCCCGTGAAACCGGATTTCAGGTCGAAACCCCCGTTCGGGATCGCCACGAGGTCCGGCGCGATGTCGTCGTGGTCCCCGCGGAAGGCGTCCTCCTTCTCGACGACGCGATCGACGACCGGTCTGCCTTCCGGTCCCTCCAGGGCCTCGAGTTTCGCCTTGAGCTTCGCTCGGACCTCCTCGTAGTCCTCTTCGGGCACGGTCCCGCGGGGCTCCCGTCCCTCGAGGTTGAGGTAGAACCGACCCGGGATAAACGAGTACGCGCGGGACTCCTCGGCTATGTCGTCGAGTTCTTGGGGGTCGTCGGCGTCGAAGAGGAGCCACCCCTCCTCGCGGAGCCAGGCGTTGAAGTGGACCTCGTAATCGAGGCTGGTGAAGCCGTGGTCGGAGGCGACGATCAGGGTGACGTCGTCGGCCAGGGCCTCCCGCAGGCGGCCGACGTAGTCGTCGATCTTCCGGTAAAACTCGATGAAGTCGTCCCTGTACTCGCCGTCGTGTTCGTAATCTTTAAACAGGAAGTGGTTGACCCGGTCTGTCGTCATGAAAACGCCGAAAAAGAGGTCCCAGTCGTCCTCCTCGATGTAGTGGGAGAAGGCCTCATAGCGGGCGTCGACCGTCTCGTGGGCGTCCTGGATGAACTCGCTTTTGTCCTCCTCGTGGCCGAGTTTCGGGTCGACGTCGATGCGATAGTCGATCGACTCGAGGTGTCGCCCGACGTCGTCGGGGACGGTCGCCCGCTCGAGTTCGGGCGAGAGAAAGCCCGAAACCATCCGCTGGACGTTGCGCTGTGGCGGGAACGTGACGGGGACGTTCATCACGGTGGCGCGTCGCCCCTCCTCGGTGACCCGGTCCCAGACGCGGTCGGCCTGTACTTCCCCGCCCATCGGGACGTAGGTGTCGTAGGTGTCGACCTCGCGGTCCTGAAAGCCGTAGACGCCGGTCTCGCCGGGGTTTTTCCCGGTCGTCAGCGCGGGCCAGCAGGCACTGGACTCGGGTGGAACGATACTCGAAATTTCGCCGGCGGTTCCCTCCTCTGTGATCGCAGCGAGGTTGGGGAACAGTTCGGGGTTCTCCGAGAGGAGACTGTACGGCACGCCGTCGATTCCGACAAAGGCGACGCGGGGGCTATCGTCACCACGGATCCGGTCGAACAGGCCCATGGAGGCCCGTAGTCCGAGAGACCATAAGAAGGTTCGTCTCGGGACACTGTTTTCGAGAATCGACGGCGAGCGGCGACGAACGGCGGGGGTGTCGACGTTTGGGACGAACCGGGAGCGAAAGTGGCACTCGAGCGCGCCGATCAGTCCCGACGCTTGCCCGGCGCGTCGGGATCGAAGTTCGCCGGGACGACCGTGGGGTGGGCCATGCCGGGGGTGGTGTCCGGGTCCGGTCGTCGGGGGGGAGTATCGGTTGCCATAACAGGTGAATATTGCCGCTCCACCGGTATAAAATTACCCATGCTCATAACTCATCGGACGCCCCGGTCCGATAACCCTCGTGTATTCCCGGAAAAGCCGACGACGCAGCTACTCGAAGTTCTCCTCGTAGAGGTCCTGGGCGTGCTCGATCGCGTCGTAGGCAGCCTCTCGGTCCTCCCAACCGAGGGTTTCGACTTCCTTGCCCTCCTCTAGATTCTTGTAGGTCTCGAAGAACTCGTCGATCTCGTCGAGTCGTTGCTGTGGGATGTCCCCCAGGTCTTCGATGTGGTCGAAACGTGGGTCCTCCGTGGGGACGGCGATGACCTTGTCGTCCTGTTCGCCGTCGTCGTCCATCCTCATCAGCGCGACCGGACGGGCCTCGATGACACAGCCGGGGAACGTCCGGT
Source organism: Natrialbaceae archaeon Tc-Br11_E2g1 (assembly GCA_001564255.1). Classification (GTDB taxonomy): domain Archaea; phylum Halobacteriota; class Halobacteria; order Halobacteriales; family Natrialbaceae; genus Tc-Br11-E2g1. The sequence continues at coordinate 2,663 of LKNC01000156.1, read as the reverse complement.
CCTCAACGAGCACGAGGACGTCGAAGGGGTCCTCGTCGTCGTAGTAACTCTGCGGGATGAAGCCGTAGTCGGAGGGGTAGTGGACGTTCGAGTGAAGCACGCGGTCTAAGACGACGCCCGGCACGTCCTTGTCGTACTCGTATTTGTTTCGCTCGCCTTTCAGACACTCCACGACGGCGTAGATCTCTTCTGGCGCGTTCGGTCCGGTTTCGAGGTCTTCCCAAAGGTTCACCATGTAGTTGTGAGTCGATGGTCAACCAAAAAGTACTTTCGTAATCGAACGCGGGTAACACCTGACGGTAACCCGGAAGCCGGCCGAAACGTGACTGTCTCGGACCGTTCGATCGTTTCCGGCCAGCCGTATCCGATCACGAACTGACCTATTCGACGGAACGAATAGTTGGCAAGTGTTAAATAGTTCGGTGACAGCTACACAAACGTATGTCAGAGGCACAATCAATCACCGGTAGTCAGGGCATCGCACGCGAACTCACCGCGTTCCAGAACAACATCCTGGTAATTCTCGCCAAAGAACCGATGTACGGCCTGGCGATCAAACGCGAACTCGAGGAGTACTACGGGAGCGAAGTCAACCACGGTCGACTCTACCCCAACCTCGACGAACTCGTCGATCTCGGTCTCGTCGAGAAGAGCGAACTCGACAAGCGAACGAACCAGTACAGCCTGACAGAGGACGGCTACGACGCCGTCCTCGACGGCCTCGAGTGGGCGTTCTCGAAGATCGTCACGGACGACGACCGCGCCGGAGAACTCACCGAACTCGTCGACGAGAGCTACTAGACGTCGGGCACCGACTCGCCGGCCGTCTCGAAGACGAGCTCGATCGACTCCTCGATAACCGCTCGTTGCGCTTTTGACGGCCAGGCGTTTCGGACGAAGTATTCCTCGAGGAACTCCGTAATCTCGGCGTCCGTAGCCGACGCCATCGGCCGGGCGTAGTGGTTGCCCATGAAGTCGGCGAACGCGGTGGCGTTCTCGGCGTGGACCGTCCCGTGGTTCTCGCGGATCTCCTCGACGAGAGCCCGGTTTTCGGCGTCGACGGTTTCCCAGTCGTCGGGATCGCCTGCGCCCTCGAGGCGGACCTCTACCGCCCGCGAGACGTCCTCGATCCGGTCGGTCCGGATCACCTCGCCGTCGTGCCACTGCGCGGGATGGATCACCAAGACGTCGCCGTCGGTTTCCTCGCGGACGCGGGCGACGAACTCGTGTGGTTCGAGGATCTCCGCTCGGCGCCGGAGGTAGGCGTCGCGTTCGTCTTCGATCGCGGCCTTCCTGGCGAGTCGGGTCAGTCGTTCTGTCTCCTCGAGGACCTCCGCGGGGAGTTCTGCCCCGTTCTCGTCTGTCTGCTCGTTTCCGTCGGTGGACGCGTCGCTCATCGGTGTCGTGTACGCGCCGTCGTCGTTTTTCACTGTCGGTTCTCGTACTCCGTCACGCGTCGCCGTGTGATAGTGTACATGATTTTGCCCAGTAGTATGAGTCAAACCGGACAACCGCGATCGGTTCGCCCCGCAATGTCAGGCCTGTCGAACCACTAGCCGTCGAGTGCCTCGTTTGCCAGGTCGTCAGCACGATCGTTGACCTCCCGGGGGACGTGCTCTATACTCCACCTCTCGAACGACGAGAGGACCTCGAGTGCGCGAACGCGTTTCTCGCGCAGTTGGGGATTGTTGGTGTCGTACTCCCCGCGGATCTGTTTGACGATCAGTTCCGAATCGCCCCTGACCTGGACCTCGTCGTAGCCGTACTCGCGGGCGGCCTCGAGGCCGGCGATCAACGCCTCGTACTCGGCCTGGTTGTTCGTCGCCCGGCCGATCCGTTCGCCCCCTTCGGCGACGATGCCGTCGCCGGTGACGATCACCCAGCCGATGGCGGCCGGACCCGGGTTGCCACGGGCGGCCCCGTCGAAGTAGGCGTGTGCGCGCCCGCCCTCCTCACGGAGGAGTGCCTCGAGGTCACGCGGCCGTTCCCCCTGTATGACGACCGTACCCTCGTAGGCGACCGCCGTCGCGTCGCCGTGGCTGGCACGCCAGCGTTCGTGATCCGTGTTGCCCGCCTGGACGGTCACACCTGCGTTTTCGAGACGCTCACGTGCCTCCCCGACGTCACAGTCGATAACCGGCATTCGTCGCAGTGGTCGGCTCAGGTCGCCTAAATGCCTTCCGGTTCTGATCGGAAATTCCGAGAGAGAACCGCCTTAGCCACCGGTTTACGCCGGAATTGGGTCCGAGGTAGAAAACCCTTCCCGAGAGTTTAAATACTTTGGTCGTACTACTATAAAAGTGCGATGACACGGTCCACCCGCCAGCGGGAGCGAACGCGCGAGATGGACGAGACCGAGGAGGAAGAAGGGGTACGTGCCTGCCCTGAATGTAACTCCGAGAACCTCGTTAAGGACTCAGACCGGGGCGAGCTCATCTGTGAAGACTGTGGGCTCGTCGTGGAAGAAGAAAAGATCGACCCCGGTCCGGAATGGCGTGCGTTCAACCACCAGGAACGACAGGAGAAGTCCCGTGTCGGTGCGCCGACGACACAGACGATGCACGACAAGGGGTTGACGACGACGATCGACTGGAAGGACAAAGACGCGTACGGTCGTTCTATCTCGTCGAAAAAGCGCAGCCAGATGCATCGGCTGCGAAAGT
>LKNC01000155.1 GCA_001564255.1 Natrialbaceae archaeon Tc-Br11_E2g1 | reverse complement strand
TCGAGTGCCGAAGGGTTCTACGCCGACCTCGACATCGAGGTCTGATGCGGATCCAACGGACCGTATGAGTCGGTACGGTTTCAAACTACACTGCGTGGGATCCGAGTCGCTTCCGATGGTGAAACGGTATCGGCTGTTTTCGCTTTCGTAGAAGTGCGTGTGACTATTTTTATCGGGTGTGAGATAACCACAATCATTATGTCGCTATAGTATGTCGTAGGTTCATGGTCGATGTAGCGCCAGCAGGGGATACTGACAGGAAGACAGTATTCGCTCACTTCTCGGAGTTGATCAATCGAGACGCGTCGAGAGACCAGTATCTCGAGGTCATTTTGTACACGCTCGGGTTTGTCATCGTTGCGTACCACCTCTACTACGGTCTTACCAGGCCGGTCATCGAACTCACACACGCGAACGTCCATCTCGGGCTCTTTCTCGTCGTGTTCTACCTCGTCCAGTATCACAAAAAAGGGGAAGCCGAGCGATCGGCCCTCGATACGCTCGTTACAGTCGTGATACTTACGCTCGTCATCGCGAGTACGGTCTACGTCCATTTCAACATCGAACGCTGGCTCTTCGAGGCACGTCCGCGCCTCACGTTCACTCGGACGGACCTGCTGGTCGGCGCGACGTTGATCGCAGTTACGATCCACGCTACCTGGCGGGCGTACGGGGCTGCGATTTCCCTTGCGATCGTGGCATCGCTCGTCTACGCCTGGGCGGGCCCGTACTTCCCGGGTCTCCTCCGACACTCCGGAATGGATCTCGAGCGGATCGTCTTCTACAGCACTATTTCGATCGACGGTGTGTACAGTTTCATCCTCCTCACCGGTGCGACGTGGGTTGCGATCTTCGTCCTGTTCGCCGGGATCGTCGAGGGATACGGCGGCCTCACGTACATCATAAATATCGGCAAGTACGTCGGCGGTCGAATGAAGTCGGGTGTCCTCCAGATGGCGGTCATCGCCAGCATGATCGTTGGATCGATCATGGGTGCGTCGGTCGCGAACGTCGCGACCACGGGATCGTTTACCATCCCGCTGATGAAAGACGAAGGTGTTGACGCGGACTTCGCAGCGGGTATCGAATCCATGGCCAGTACCGGCGGACAGATCCTCCCACCGGTGATGGGGACCGCAGCGTTCCTCATGGCGGATATCCTTGGCATCTCGTATTTCGAAGTGGTCCGTGGTGCGTTGTTGCCGGCGCTTTTATTCTACGGCGCGTTGTTCATCGCAATCCTCGTCGCGTCGGTCCAGTTTGACTGGTCGAATTCCCGGTCACCCACGACGAAATCGACGTCTTCGGCGGAAACGGAGACGGGAGACACGCCCGAACCGACAACAGAGGAGCCCTCACCGGAGTTGTCCGTTGACTCCCGGACCGAGACCGAACCCAACGCACGAACGTCCGGCTGGTCGGTCGACTGGGGAAACGTGCTTCATAACCACCTCATCCACGGACTACCGTTTTTCCTTTCGTTTATCGTTCTCCTGTACACGTTGGTCTACCTCCGATACGATCCACTGACTGCGGGGACGTACTCGATTCTGGCCGCCGTCCCGGCGGCGCTTGCCCGTGAAATCCTGACCGATGGACTGACAGAAGAGGCGTTCTCCGCCTGGATCTCCGATACGCTTTACGGGTGTAAGAGAGCGGTCGAGAACATGGCACCACTCACTGCCGTTCTGGCGTCGATCGGTGTGCTCGTCACGCTTTTGGGACAGACCGGCTTCACCCAGAAGTTCGCGTTCCAGCTCGTCACCTTGGGCGCCGGTGAGCTCGTGTTAGTTCTGCTACTGGCGATGTCGGCGAGCCTCCTGTTCGGACTGGGAATGCCGACGGCACCCGCGTACGTCGTCGTCGCAATCCTGAGCGCCCCGGCGCTCGAACAACTCGGCGTCAACCCGCTGGTCGCTCACATGTTCGTGTTCTACTACGCCCTCCTGTCGACGATTACGCCGCCGGTCGCGCTGTCCTGTGCGCTCGCAGCCGGTATCGCCGGCAGCAAGTTCCTCGACACGTGCTTTAAGACGCTGCGTCTCGGACTGTACGCGTTCGTGATCCCGTTCGCGTTCGTCTTCAACCCCGAGATAATCATGTGGGACGGGACGGACACGGTGTCCGCCTTCGTCGTACTGCTGATCGCGTTCATGTCGTTTTCCATCGGGACACTCGGATACAACCTGAACGCAAAGATACCGAACTGGCAACGCGGCGTGTACATCGGGATGTCGTTGCTGATCATCTTCGTTCCGATCAGATCGGTCCAGATCGGACTCGCGGGCGTGTTGCTCCTCGCCGTAGTCGGTGAGAACTTCGCGGTCAAGCGCGGCATCTCGATCAGATCGTACATGCAGTGACCCGTCCCGGGGTCCGCCTCGAGACGGTCGAGTGACGAGTTCTTCACTCGAGACAGCGGATCGTGACCGGGAGTCCCCGGTCTCGAGTCAGTCATGCGGGGAAACCGTGAAAAGACGATTTCACGAACCGAAACGGCGCTCAGGGACAGCAGAGATCGCCGAGGAACTCGAGGTCCGCGTCCGGGAGCGATCGTGCGGTCTCCCAAAGGTGGGTAGACTGCGTTTCGCCGACGATCGGCTCGACGAGTTCGGTGAACTTTTCCTGAAGTTCCGCGGCCGTGTACGGGCGCTCCTCGCCGCCACGGGCGTGTGTTACCTCTGTTTCGACCACGCGTCCCGACGCCAGTTTCACCGAGACTGCTGCCCCCCTGGCTTCGGGGACGGCGTCGTCCATCCGTTCGTCGACGCGGACGTCGATCGACTGCATGAGCGTCGCCACGTCGTCCGAGGCGGCGTCCAGTTCGAACGCTTTCCACCCCGAAGAGCCGTTTACGAGCCTCGTCGCGAGTGCGAACGGGATCGATGATTTCGCGTGAAGTCGGTTCTGTGGGACGTCCGTCCCGTCCCACCGCGCAGCGCTTTGAAACGTGTCGACGGTAATCGACTCGACGTCCGTGAGATCGAACTCGTAGTCGCGCTCCGATCGCTCGAGGGCGTCGATCGCGGGATGGGAGAGCCGTCCGGCGGCGTGTTTCTTGTAGTACCCACGTGTGATCTCCCAGTGCTCACCGAGTTCCTCGCCGAGAACCGTCGTATCGAACGCCGAGGCGGTGGTCATTCCGAGGTGCTTTTCGATTCCCCCCTCGATCCCGGTAAACCCGGTCTCGGCGAGGTCCACCGCGACCATCCCGTTCGTGTTACTCATTCCACAGGAGCCGTTCCGGACGCCGGTTGCCCCCTGCGAGGTAGATTCGAACCGGGTGTGCTGGGCGAACGACGCGGCGATCCGCATTGCGTCCAGTACCCGGTCTTCGTCGAGGTTTCGAAGTCGTGCGATCCCCGCAGCGGCACCCACGACACCCCAGACGCCGTGTGGTAAGTACGCGTCCTCGAGCGGTTGGGACGCCCTCGCCGCGCGGGTACTCACCTCGTAGCCAGCGACGAGCGCAGCCAGATAGTCTCGCCCGTCCGCTCCGTTCGTCGTGGCTTCGAGGAAGACAGCCGGAAGAAGCTGTATTACCGGATGGCCCGCGGCGTACTTGTGTCCGGCGTTCAACTCGAGGACCGAGCCACCGACTCCGGCCACGAACACCGACTTGTCGAGCGAACTGCGGTGGGGGGTTCCGAGGACCCTCGCCCGTCCCTCGGTACGGTTTGAGACCGTCGCCGCCAGCGTTTCGACGGGTTCGAGGGTCGTCCCGCCGATGATCGCCGCCAGTGTGTCCGCGGTGAGTGTCCCCGCTTCCTCCCGAACCGAGGCGGGGAGGTCGTCGACGGTCAGGTTCGCGACGAACGACGCGACGTCGCGTTCCGTGTCAGTCATCGCTCGCGGCGGTCCCGCCCTCTGCGATGTGGCCGACTGCCGCCTCGAACCGGTCTAAGTACTCCGGGATCAACTCCCCGGCGATCGGGTTGCCGTGGGCCGGTGCGAGAAACGACACGTCGTACTGGTCGAAGATCCCTCGGACGTGGTCCATCAACAGCTCCGGTTCGATCATCGGGAGCCACCGGAGTGTGTGAACGTGAAACTCACGAAGCCGTTCGACTGTCAGTCCCTCGAGGTCCTCGCGGTAAACGTGGTCCCGCTCGTCGGGTGTGTGAAACACGCCGAACCCGTCGGCTGTGAACAGGGTGCCCGTCTCGTGGTCGTACGGCCAGGTCGTGAAGATGATGTCCGCGAGCGGCGGGTCGATGAACGACATCGTCCGACCCTGGACCGCCATCGTCCCACCCGGCTCACACCGAGTGCGTTCTGGCAACCCGACCAGTTCGGGCGAGGAGTTCGCACAGATCAGTTCCACGTCGTCTCCGAGGTCCTGTACTGCACGGATGTTACCCGAGTGGGGAAGGTCCGGGTGTGAGAGGACGATTGCGTCGAGGTTCGGACCCCCCATTATCGAGCGCAGATCGTCACGGATCCCGTCCTCGTGGTGGTGGGCCCCGGAATCGACTAACACGTACGTGTCATCCGTTTCCAGGAGATAGGCGGCTACGTGTTCGGAATCGGTGGTCGTCTCGTGTGTGTGGTTCAGCCAGTGGACGCCGTCGGATAGTTCGATACTCATCGTCGATCACTCACCAGTCGTCCCCGTCGATACTGTCGGCTCCTCTGATCGTTGCGACCACGTCGTTCATCTTGCGCATGTATTCGTCCGTGTCCTCGCGAACGACGAACCCGTGTGCCGGTGCCAGCATCGACGGCGCGTGATCCGCGATGATCCGTTCGATAGCCGCCTCGACCCGACCGAGATCGGCGTACTCGAACCAGAACAGTGCTTTGTTGTGAAACGCAGCGAGGCGATGGGTCGTCACCGGTTGTGCCAGTTCGTCGACGAACTGACGGCATTCAGAGCCCATGTGAACGGTACCGAGCCAGTCGACGGTAAACAGCGTCTCCGTCGTGTGTTCGTACATCCACAGGTGAATCCGGTGGTCGACGAACTCCGGTTCGACGAACTCGACGTGGAGGTCCCCCAGATCAATCCCGTCACCGACACCCATCACGTCGGCGGAGCCGAGATGATAGAGGTCGTGTTCCGTCCCGTAATCCGGCGCGATGAGCCTGGCTTCGGGATGCTCATCGAGGATCGCGAGCGCGTTCCCCGCGTGTGGGGCTTCCGGGTGTGAGACGACGAGGTAGTCCAGTTCCCGTCCGTCGAGCACTGCCTCGAGTTCGCTCAGTACGTGTTCGGTGTTGGCAGGCGAGAGCGTGTCGAACAACAGCGTCTCCTCTCCCAGCAGGAGGTACGCGTTCTGGCACGTATTGACACTCTCCCCGCCGACGTACCAGTCGGGTTCTTCAGTTTCGTACCGTTCCTCGAGATTCGGTCTCCCGTTACACTCGTGTATGAGATAGATACTTTCAGCTATTTTTCGCGCCATCTACTGTATGACTCGGCCGGCCAATAATAACGGTTGTGAATGTCTGCCTACCGGTTCAGAGCGCCCCTCGCCGGGAGCGTGACGAACACGACGGTAACCGATACCATTATTTGCGGTGGCTTGAAAACACTACCCATGGGTGAATCCAGCACACAGCAGGAGGCACTAGCCGAGACACCGATCGTCGACACGGACGTTCACCTCCGCGTCCCTCCGGAACTCCTGAAAGAGTACGTCGACGAACCGCACAGGGGATACCTCGAGGGCCCCTTCGGGTCGACCAACGACATCCTTTGGGACGTGTACATGGGCGAGAAGATCGGATACAAGGACTTCCACACGCCTGCGGACGTTCGGGCCGATCTCATCGAGGGGTTCAACGTAGACTACCCGATTATCAATGCCTTCGGCAAACTGTCGTATCTGCCTCAGAGCGATCGTGCGGTCTCGTTCATGCGAGGCTACAACGACTTTCTGCTGGACAACTTCCTGGACGAAGACGAGGACCTGCTGGCGCTGGCGGAACTGGCACCACAGAAGCCCGATAAGGCCGCCGAGGAGATCGATCGCCTGGCGAACGAAGACCAGATCGTCGGCGTCTTCTTGCTCACGACGGGGCCAAACCCCCCACTCGGCGATCCGAAATACGACATCATCTACGAGACAGCCCAGGACAACGGTCTTCCGGTCGCCTACCACGCGAGTGCCGCCTCCTCGTTCAAACACGAGTTCCCACGCCAACACCAGGCGTTCGAAACGTTCCTCGAGGTCCACGCGCTCGGGCACTTCTGGAGCCAGTCGATGAACCTCACCAGCCTTATGGTAAACGGCGCGCCGGTCAAGTTCCCGGATCTGGACTTCGTCTTTCTCGAGGCGGGCATCTCGTGGCTTCCCTACATGATGTTCCGTCTCAACAAGGAAGTCGCCATGCGACGCAGTGAGGCACCGTTGCTGGAGAAGACGCCCGAGGAGTACATCCGCGACTCGTTTTATTTCTCCACTCAGCCACTCGGTGAGCCGAACGACCCGGATCACATGCGGCAACTCATCGAGATCGTCGGCTGTGAGTCGCTCCTCTTCTCCTCCGATTACCCCCACTTCGACTTCGACCACCCGACGGAACTCGGCAAGTACCTCTACAACATGTTCGACGAAGAGGAGATGCGCGCCGTGCTGTACGAGAACGCCTTTGACGTATTCAATATCGACAGATGACCGAACACACCGTCTGTGCACTCGAGGAGCTAGCACCCGGCACTAGGAGGCTCGTCCAGATCGATGGCCGGGAGATCGTCGTGTTCAACATCGACGGGGAACTGGTCGCGTACACGAACTGGTGTCTTCACCAGGCAGGCCCGATCTGTGAGGGGAGTCTGACCGGAACCCGGGAGGCGGAGTACGATCCGGAACGCCGTGAGACGTCTTTCTCGTGGTGTCGGGACGGCGAGATCCTCAACT
>LKNC01000154.1 GCA_001564255.1 Natrialbaceae archaeon Tc-Br11_E2g1 | reverse complement strand
GTCACGAGTCCGCTCTCGGTGATGGAAGACGCCGCGGCCGAAAACGAGTCGTTCAACGACTCGTTCACCGCCGCCGATACGACGGGTGACGGGGTACCCGACACCGACCTCGAGGCGCTGTACGACGAGTTACTCGAGGTGGATCCGTCGGCGAGCGAGGTGCTCTATCAGAACGCCGAAGGTGAGTACGAGGCCGTCCAGTTGGTCGTCGCGATCCAGGGTGACGCCGACGGGGGCGAGACCACAGACGAGATGTGGGCGATCGCCGAGCGCCTCGAGGGCGGTGGCCCGTGGGTCGCGACGGCGACCGGCGACCCGATCGTCAACTACGTCGTCGAACGGGACTTGCTCGATACGGTCCTCCAGAGCCTGCTTATCACCCTGGTCGCCGTGTTCACCTTCCTCTCGCTGGCCTACCGGGCCACCGGATCGAGCGCATCGCTGGGGGCCGTGACCTTGCTCCCGGTGGCCTTCGCCGTGAGCTGGATCCTCGGGACGATGTATCTCATCGGGATGCCGTTTAACGTCCTGACGGGGATGATCACCAGCCTCACGATCGGCCTGGGCGTCGCTTACAGCATCCACGTCAGCTCCCGGTACACCCTCGAACTCGAGCGTCAGGGTAACGTCTGGGCGGCCCTAGAGACGACCGTCACCGGCACCGGCGGCGCGTTGTTCGGCAGTGCCGCGACGACCGTCGGCGGCTTCGGGACGCTCGGGGTGGCCATCCTCCCGGTCCTCCAGCAGTTCGGGATCATCACCGGCCTGACGATCGTCTACGCGTTCCTCGCGAGCGTGATCGTCCTCCCCACCCTGCTGGTGTTGTGGACGCGGTATCTCGGTCCCGACGTCTCCTTCGAGTCCGGCGAGGCGAGAACGCCTGCACCGACCGCGAGCGACGGTGGCATCGAGGGGAGTGACGACGAATGACCCGCGAAGCCGACGCGATCGAGGCGTTCTCCCGCCTCGGCCTCACGAGCTACGAGGCGAAGGTGTTCATCGCCCTCCATACCCTCGGCTCCGGTACCGCCCGGGAGGTCGCCGAGGTCGCCGACGTCCCCCGCTCGCAGGTTTACAGCGTCGCCGAGAGTCTGGAAACGCGTGGACTCCTCGAGGTCGGCCAGTCCACCCCGATCCGCTACCGGCCGGTCGACCTCGAGGAAGCTCGCGAAACACTCGCAGACCGCTTCGAACGCGAACGCGAACGCGCCTTCGAGTACGTCGAATCGGTTCGCGAGGAGACGGGAGGCGAGGAAGCCCAGGAGGACATCTGGACGATTCGCGGCCGAAACCGGGTGGACGACCGCGTCGTCGACGTCCTCTCGGCGGCCGACGGGCGGACCGTCTTTGGCACCCGCCTGCCGGAACTCGTCACCGACGGGATCGAACGAAGCCTCGAGGACCGGGCGGCCGCCGGCGTCGACGTCTCGGTGGTCAGCCGTTCGGTTGCGGTTCGGGAGCGACTGGGTGACCTCGAGGGCGTCACAGCGTACAGTCCCCCGGAACACAGAGCCGAGGACGACCGTTCAGGGCGGATCGTGCTGGTCGACGACGACACGGTTCTCCTCTCTGTCGTCGACGACGACGGCGAGGAGACGGCCATCTGGAGTGGTGGCTCGCGGTTCGCCTCCGTGTTGATCCAGCTGATCGAGGCGAGTACGGGGACGCCCTCTATGGCGGGTCGGCGACCGGGGATCTAGTACCGTCCCCAGCGTCGACCGATGAGTGAAATCGGATGACAGCCATCGGTTTCACCCATCAGTTCGGGCTGGGCCCACCACTGGCCCCTTCCGGGTCACTCGAGGCGGTATCGAAGGAGCGCGGCGATCCCGCCGAGGTTCGACAGCTGCTGGCCGGGCGGGAACTCACTCGAGAAGACGGTTACCTCACCGCCTTTCTGTTCTGCCGTCCGGACGACGTCGTCGACGTCTCGAGCCCACTCGCCATCGGGGCCGCGCTCGTGGCGGAGTTTCTCGTCTAAGATCAACAGTTCCTCGATCGCGCCGTACTCGGCGGCCTTTGTGACTTCCTCGGGACCGTATGCGGCTTTCGCGCCCTCGCCGATCCGGACCATCAGCTCGTCGATCGCCTCCGCCTCGGACTCGATCCGGGTCTCCTTCTGGACGTCCGCCACCGCACCCCGCTTTAACACCTCGTGGACGCCGCGGTCGCCGACGCTCGCGGTGTCGACCGTGGTAATCTTTTCGGCGACCTCGGGCGCGTTGTCCTGGATGTACTTGTGGGCGTCCTGTTTCGTAAAGCCCGGGCCGGCGAGGATGATCGCGTCGACGTCCATCCGCGAGAGAATAGTCGCGAGTTCCGCAAAGAGCTCCGAACGGTCGCGGGCGAACTCGCCTTTGCCCGTCGGGCCGCTGATCGTCGCCCGTTCTTCGGTGCCGTACTGGGCGACCGTGTGGACGTGTGCCCGCCCTTCCTCGACGGTCGCGATGGCGACGTCCGGGTTCTCACTCGCCTCGGCGGCTTCCTCGAGGCGTGCCTCCTGGTCGGGTTTGAACCGTTTGTCGATCGATAGCTCTTCGCGTTCCTCGACGTTCAGGGTGTGGTGAAAGCCGAGTTGGTCCTCCCGGGAACAGGCGACGATCTCGCCGCCCACGCGCAGGCGGTTGGCGAACTTGTGGAACTCGACGTCTTCGACGGCGATGGCGACCCACATGTGCTCGCGCTCGCCGCCCGTATCCCGCATCTGGTCGTCGTTTCGCTGGATTCGCCGGGTGGTGTCGCCGGCGACCCGGTCACCGGGCTCGAGTACGTACTGGAGGTGCCAGAGGTCGTCGACGTTCTCGGGGACGACGGTAACCCGCTCGCGTCCGCCCTCGAGGGGTTCCCGGCTCTTGATCTGCATAGAGGGGGTATCCCCGGCCGCGGTAAGTGCGTGACGGTCCCGCTCGAGGCCGCACACTCGCTCTCGCCGGGATCACTCCGTCCGCGCCTCGCTTGTCCCCTCCGTGACGTCCTCGTGGGAACTCCGGGCGGTCGCGTCCGCAGACGCGTCGGAACCGAACTCCCCGGCGTGGTCGTCGTCGACCGACGGTGCGTGAACCGACGGATCGCCCGAGAGGTACGGACTGAACGTGATAAACACCGTTATGAGCACTGTCACTGCCAGCGCGGCGACGATGAACGCCCCGAGCGCGAGTTCGCCTGTCGTCTGCAGTGCAACGGGCTCGAGGGCGGTGAAAACGTACATTGAAACACCTAGAGATTAGCTACCACATCGGGGTTAATCAGGGTTTCGTAACGGTTCCACACCCCGGACAAACGCCAGTTCCCGGCGGCAAACGGGGGCGGCGAACATACGACCGGTCGTTCCGACCGCCGTGTCGTGAGGAGTGGGTGACTACTCCGTGATCCGGCTGCCACCCGGCGGCAGGAAGTGTTGGATCTTGTCCGGGCTGGCGATCTTGCGGACGAACGACTCGTCGGTAAAGCGTTCGCGCAGTTGCCGGTAGATCCGCTTTGCGGCGTCGCCCTGTGCGTATCTCCCCGGCTCGACCTCGATCGTCGTCTCCGCCTGTCCCTCGATGGCCGACGGCGGGCCGCCGATCACGCGCGTGTAGGGTTCACACTCGATCCCCACCGCGACGCCGACGGGCGTGTCGTCGTAGTAGGTGCGCTCCCCGCGGACCGCGAAGCCACCTTTCTCCAGGTACTCGCCGCTCTCGGGCGTTTTCGTCACCTGGTCGGCGTCGACCACGTAGACGTCCCCGGCGTAACGGCCGTCTTTCCACACCGACGAGTAGGAGACGGCGAACCCCGCGGCCTCCTCGAGGCTCGTCTCGGGGATCTCGATGTCGGAACTCGAGGCCTCGCTCGGGTCGGTCGCTTTGAGCACCGTGACGGGACCGCCGTGGGCCTGGGTGTGGAACACCTTGTCGCCGGGCTCGAGGTACTTTTTTACTAACTCCTCGTTCTGATCGGCGTTTCGCCCGCCGATAACGAGAAAGTCGTCGCTCGTGTGGAACCACCGAAAGCGATCGTACCACGGCTCGTTGGGCCGGATCGGGATCGAACTCATCGAGAGCCAGTCCCGATCCTCGTCCTCGTCTTTCTCGTCTTCGTCCTCCGTTTCCCACCGCTCGCGGCGGCGTTTGACGTCCTCGAGATCCTCTTTCGTGTCCTCGATCGCCGTCAGCGCCCCTTCCTTTTTGCCTTCGATGCGCTTTGCCTCCTGGTAGAGGCGGTCGGCGTTCTTCTCGACGCCGTCGTCGACGATCAGGGTGACGTGTTCGCCATCGACGTCGATCGTCACCGTCCCCTCGCTGCCGTTGACGTCGACGAACGTCTGTGCGGCTTCGACGCCCTCCGCTTTTGCCTCATCGAGGCGGCCGGCGATCTCCCCCCACGAGACGCCCTGTTCGCGGGCCCCTCGAACCGTAGAGAGGATCTCGTCGACCAGTTCGTAGTTCGCGTAGAGGGATTCGGCCCTTTCGCGTTCGGCTTTCGCTTGCTCTTCGAAACCCTGTATCGCGCCTTCCTGTTGTTCGATGATCCGTTCGTGTTTGGCGATCTCCGATTCGAAGTCCGGGCGCTGGCTGGTCGGTTCGGGCTCGTCGTCCTCGAGGTCGAGTCTGAAAAAGTAGTCGTCGAGTGCGGCGAGGAAGCTATCGTAGGCCTCGGCCGGCACCTCCTCGCGTTCCTCGAGGGGGAAGGGCGTGACGTCGACGACGCCCTCGCTCCCGTCGTCTTCAACGTAGAGCCGGGGATCGAAGTTCCCGTTTCGGATGTCGATCGCGAGGCGTTCGATCGCCCCGTAGAGGCGTTCGTACTCGGTCTCGCCGGCCGCGGAGATGTTCATCGCCTTCCCGACGCCGGCGCGGGTACACAGCTCCTCGGCGTAGAAGCCCCCGAAGTTGAGCTGGGTCGCGAGCGTCCGGACCACGTCGGTGTCCGAATCGTCCATCTCCCGGTCGAAGGTCTCCCGATCGATCGCGAGTGGGTTGAGTCGTGAGTCGGGGAACTCGTATCGCGAGCCCGGCACGACCGTCCGCGATTTCAGCCGCACGGTCTCCAAACAGTCGATCACCTCGTACTCACCGTCGGTGACCGCGACGTTGCCCTGGCCGAACAGTTCGACGATGAGTCGGGTCGTGCCGTCCTCGCGTTCGAAGACGAACTCGAGGATGCGATCGAACTCGTACTGTTCTACGCCGACGAAGTCAGCGCCCGAGAGCCGGTTGCGAAGCATCTTGGCGAACTGTGGTGGCCGCCCCGGGGCGTCGGGGACGCGTTCTGGGGCCACGGTGTGAGCGCGTTTTACCTCCCCGACCTCGATCACGACCTCGAGTCGGCCGCGGTCGAAATCACGCATCTTCAGCCGAACGAGATCGTCGCCATAGAGGTAGGCCTTGTCGACTTTCGCCCCCTCGTAGGTCCCGAACTCCCGCTCTAAGGCGGCGAGGTCGACGCTCGTCAGCTCCCGCTTTGGATCCATACCCGACACTGCCCGTCCCGGGCGGAAAATCGTATCGCTCCCGCCCGTGGGACGTGATCGACAGGGTAATCCGACCCGACCTACTGAGTCCCGATATGGACGAGGACGGGAACCCCTCGGCACGCGCGGAGGACGACTCCCCGGAGACCGAGGTGTACCGCTACGGGGACTTTCTCAAGCGTCTCGACGACCAGGGTGGACTCGACGTTCGGGAGATGATCGACGGGAACGTCGACGGGGCGGTGTACCACCACCGCGGGGTCCGCGTCCCCGGATACAACGTCACGTTCGTCCGGGAGGAAGCAGGCTCACGGGACGTCCCCGCGTTCAGCGTCGAGGTCGATACCGTCGGTCCACGGAGGTCGTGGGCCGTCTTCGACGCGACGCGTCGGTGGGACGTCTTTCTCGTCCAGTCCGACGGTGGGTTCGTGATCGCCTGGATGTGCGACGAGGAGTTCGCCGCCGAGGACGCCCAGTGGTACGACTCGAAAAGCGGCGCCGTCGCCGACGGAAGCTTCTCCTTTGGGATCTTCGTTCACGCAGGCCAGGCCTGGACACAGCGAGCACAGCTACTCGAGACACACGATACCCCGGCGATCATCCCCCACGAGGACGACCAGTTCGCCATCCCCGACACCGAAGAGGAGTTCTACGAGTACCTGGACATCTCCCCGGGGGAGTTTCGCGCCCGAAACAGCGCCCAGGCCCCCGACCACCTCGGCTTGCTCGAGTTCGAACTCTCGATCGACCTGTAGGCGGTTCCCCGAGAGTTAATATCGTTCCCCCGAGACGACGAGCTATGGCAACGTCGCTGTCGGAACCGCAGGTCCTCGCACACACGAAACGGCGGCTGTTTCCCGACGACGAGGCGACCTACGCGGTCAGTGACACGCAGTTCGCGACCGAGGAGTGGCTCGAGGGCCAGCGGGTTCCACCGGAGGTCCGCGAACGACTGGCACCGTTCAACCACGTTCGGGTGGGGTCGGGGTACCCGGATCTGGTCGGCGTCGGACCCCTCGACCCGGAGTTTCTCGCGGTCGACCGATTCGGAGCGGGGCCGCCGCTGGTCGCCGTCGAGGCGAAAGGGTACACCGAAAGCGGTACGGTCGACGTCGAACGCGGCGTGGTTCAGGCACACGACCGCCTCGGCGAGGCGAACGCCGCCTACCTCGTCGCGCCGACGGCGGCGATCTCACAGTCGGCGCGGGCACTCGCCAGGGAACTCAACGTCGGCGTCCTCGGCGTCGACCCCACCGGGAACGTCGACCCCCTCGAGGTCCCCCGGGTCGTCGGCACCCGAACCACGGACGAGGCCGCGGCGATCCGCTTTCAGGCGAGTGCACAGGGGGTCGCCGAGAAGTCCTTCGGGTTGAACCACCCGAAAAACTACCTGGCGTACCCGCTTGCCGTGT
>LKNC01000153.1 GCA_001564255.1 Natrialbaceae archaeon Tc-Br11_E2g1 | reverse complement strand
GTGAAAGGGGGTCGTCTCGGGGCTTCGGTCGACATACCGGTTCCACTCCTCGGCGTCGTCGTCGACCTCGAGAACACGGATGTCGACGCTCATAGATATCCCAGATCCGACAGCCGCTTTTCGACGACCGCGTCCCCGGTCGCCTCGATCGGGTCGGGGTCGTAGGCCGGGTACGCCCGCGTCTCACTCGGATCGACGACGGGAAGCGGGGAGCCGTCCATCCCGGCGTCGATCGGGACGCTCAAAAGCGAGCAGATCGTCGGGGCGATATCGAAGATGGTCGCCCCTGCCAGGGTGACGTTCTCCTCGAGGTCCGCCCCCGTCGCGGCGACGATCCCCGTTCGCTTGTGGTTCCAGGGCTCGACGGGATCGGCGAAGCGTTCGCCGTCCAGGCTCGCCACGATCGCGTTGTCGAATTCGGCCGGCACCGTCACGACGTCGGGGGCGTCCTCGAGGTGTGGCCCCTCGAAGTACCGCTCTCTCGGGGCGACGTCGTCGAACATCGGTTCGCCCGCCGGCGTCTCGACTGCCGACAGGTCCTCGATGAGCCGTGCCCGGAACTCGTCGTACTCCTCGCGGGGGACCGTTCCCGCCGGCTCCCGGCCCTCGAGGTTGATCCGGACGCCGAGTTCGCTCTTCGAGCGGA
Organism: Natrialbaceae archaeon Tc-Br11_E2g1; assembly: GCA_001564255.1. Taxonomy (GTDB): domain Archaea; phylum Halobacteriota; class Halobacteria; order Halobacteriales; family Natrialbaceae; genus Tc-Br11-E2g1. Next base: position 6,223 of record LKNC01000153.1, on the reverse strand, counting down.
CGTACGCCAGCGAGTTCGGGAAGTCGACCTGTTCGCTCGCCGCCCGGATCAGGTCGTTCGGCATCCGGCGGCCGATCGGCTCTTTGAGCCCGACGTACTCGAGGGCTCCGGCGACACGCTGGGTGGTGATCCCGACGCGGGCGGCGACCGCCATGGCTCGCTCGAGCGTGCCGGCCTCGTGACCGTTCGCGTCCTCGCCCGCGAGCAAGTCGTTCTCCCAGGCGCGAGACCACGTCGGCATCCCCTCGCCGCCGCTTTTGACGGTCACGTACCCCCGATCGCGGAAGAACTCGTTTACCCGGAACTCCTGGCCGGTCACCTCGCCCATGCCGTGGTCGCTGACGAGGAGGACGTTCCGCGGGTCGGCCCGCTCGAGAACGGCCTCGAGTTCCCGGTCGACCGCACGGTAGACGGCCTCGATCGCCTCCCAGTCACCCGGACGCTCGTGGAACACCGAGTCGGTCACCTGGAACTGGAGAAAGCCGAAGTCGGGCGAAAAGCGCTCGAGCAAGTACCGGAACGCCCGCCCACGGAGTTCGATCGTCCGTTCGTAGCTCTCGATCGAACCGGTCGGTTCGGGCCCGCTCTGGGGGTAGATCCGGTAGCCACCACAGTCGGCTTTGACGTCCTCGAGGATCCCCGCCGGCTGACAGTCGGGGTCTTCGGGGGCGGTCATCCCCGGGATCAACGCACCCTCGACCTCCCGTGTGGGGTGGGTGACCGGTACGTTCACCACGACACTCGAGAGCCCGTGTTCGGCGAGCAGTTCCCACACCGGCCGCTCACGGACGTGCGTGGCGTTTACGACGTCCCAGTCGTAGCCGTCGAACGTGAGGAAGTCGTAGACGCCGTGTTTGCCGGGGTTTTTCCCGGTGTAGAGGGAGGGCCATGCACTCGCCGTCCAGGGCGGGATCTGTGACTCGAGGGGGCCACTCGTCCCGGCCTCGAGCAGTCGTTCGATCGTCGGGGTCTCGCCTGCCTCGAAAAGCGTCTCGAGGACTCGACGACAGGCCGAATCGAGCCCGACGACGAGTACGTCGACGTCGTCCTGATCCATAGAGGCCGGTAGTGCGTCGGGTGCTTTGTTATTCGAATACTTTTGCCCGTAAGGTCGCCGTTCCGGAATTCGGGTCCACGGGGCACCCGCAGTGACGGGCTCACACCGTCTCCTGGTGGTCACGCCCCGTGTGGACCTGTAAGCAGGTCCTGTCGGGTGTCCATATCGCCCGTCGGGACGGTGGAATCGCCGTGTCCGCCGGCCTCCCTCCCCGACACCGTCGTCGATCCCGGTGGCCGAAGGCGGTACTGCAGATATTTGTGACCCGGGAGGCAACTCCCGGTAGATGATCGCAGTTGGCACACCCCCGTCCGGATTTCCGTTGCTCGTGGAGACGTTCATAGAGGACTTCGGACCCGAGGAACCGCTACTCATCACGTTCGGCGCGACGGTGGCGTTTACATTACTCGCCGGGAGCCTCCTGGTCGGGTACTCGTCGTCGTTCACCCGGACGGCCGCCTCCAGGATCCACACCGAGTCCGCACTCGCCCTGTGGTACGGGATCGTCGTCTGGGTCGTCACCTACGTCGTGGTACTCGTTCTCGGGTTCGTCTTCCCCCCGCTCGCGCCGCTCCTCTTGTTCGTCGTCCAGATCGTCGGCTACGCCGTCGCCGCGATCGCGCTCGGACTGTTCGTCCTCCGGGGGCCACCCGGGGACGACTCGGAGGGGAGTGAAGCCGAACCCGGGGACGATGCGTTCGCGACCCCATCCGACGGCGGGTTCGGCGGGATCGTCGGCGGTGAGCCCGGCCCGTTTCTCGCGTTGCTCGTCGGGACGATCCCGATCGCGTTGGTCGTGGTGATCCCGCTTTTCGGCCAGATCCTCACGATCCTGATAGCCGGCTTCGGCACCGGCGCAGTCGCGATCGAGTACCTGAACTACGAGGAACCGACGCCCACGCCGGCGGAAGGATAAGCTTTACCGCCACACTGCACGCAGAGTCCCCCATGATCCAAAGCGACTGGGGGGACTGGCTGCCCCGTGCGATCGAACACGCCGCCCCCGAGGGCGTCGCGGTCTGGTATCTCGGCTGTAACGGCTTCGTACTGAAAGGGTCGGAGGGAACGACGATCTACATCGATCCCTACCTCGGACTCGGGGACCCACCACGGACCGTCCGGATGATCCCCGTCCCCTTTAGCCCGGAGGACGTCGCCGAGGCCGACGCCGTGTTGGCGACCCACGAACACACCGACCACGTCCACGGGCCGAGTCAGGCCCCGATCCTCGAGAACACCGGCGCGCGCTTTATGGCCCCCGACGACAGCCTCGAGGTCGCCCGCGAGGACGAATCCTGGACCGACGAGTGGGACGTCTCCGACGAACAGTTCGAGGAAGTGAGCGAGGGCGACACCGTGGAAATCGGCGAGTTCACGGTTCACGTCGAGGAGGCCAACGACCCCGACGCGACCCACCCCGTCAGCTACGTGATCGAACACGACGCCGGCACCGTCTTTCACGGCGGCGACACGAAGCCAAGCGACGACTTCGTCCGCATCGGCAAGGAGTACGAGATCGACCTCGGGATCCTCGCCTTTGGCACCGTCGGGATGATCCCGGACAAACGGACCCGCGAGCCAAAGCGTACCCGCTGGTACAACGACGAAAATCAGATCGTCGAGGCCGCCGCCACCCTCGGGTTCGATCGCCTACTGCCGACTCACTGGGATATGTGGCGTGGGCTGACCTCGGACCCGACGGTCCTGTATCATCACGCGAAGAGTTTCGCCTATCCACGCGACCTCGAGATCGTCGAAATCGGCGATCGGGTCGATCTCTGAGCGTATCCCACCTCTACACACAGGCAAGGCGAGTGCCTCGGGGTCGTTCGGAAGATCTCGCAGACTCGAACTCGGATGGTGGTTGAGACATCCATTCACAGTCGGCAGACGGCCGAAGTTAACCCCCATCTCGTGCACACAATCTGGAGTTGGTATTCGTCCCAGTCATACTCGGTGATGAACTTGTTGGGTGCCCGCTCGCTATTGGCAGGAAGGACTTCTCGTGCAATCCCGATTACGGTCTTGCGACGGCCCGCAGCAAGACCTGTCACGTACGTTCTGGCGTGATGGGTCCGGTGATAGAACAGTGAGTCGAACTCATCCAGCGGATCGGTACACGAGAGGAAGTCCGTAATCAGCAGCGTCGGCTGTCGGTACCATCTACATCGCGCCCCGAGTTAAATGTACAGAGCCGAGTCACAGAATTGAGCAACCTAACTAGTACGGGCGAAGATACTAGATTACATAAATCAACAAGATACAGATGTCAAACTTATCAATCGACAGTCCTCGGCGACGTCGATTCCTTGCTGGCGTTGGAGCAGGACTGGCCGTCTATGGGACTGCCATCGGAACAACAGCGGCAGACAGCCACGAGAGCGTACAGGTTGTCCTGGACAACGTCGGCTCTTCAGCGTGGGAACTCGTTGATGCCGACGAAGATGTAGGGGAGCAGGGAGTCAACAATCCGGAGCTCACTCTCCAGGAAGAAACTCGCTACACCGTTGTCAATCAGGGCAGCGGCCCACATCCGCTGGCGTTTCGTGATGAGGACGGGAATGATCTGTTGAGCCAGGATAGCGCGGGAAGCTACGAAGACCAAGATGACGTGAACTACGAAGAAAACGGCGAGGAGATGGTGTTTACGCTAACGGAGCAACTCGCCGATGATCTTGACACCTATATCTGTACACGACATGTCTCAATGGAAGGCGCGATACGGACAGTCGAAGACGTTGACGCAACCGTCACGTTTCCAGACCAGGCAACAGCATCTAGCACATTCACAGCCGAGGAGGCAACTGACCCAGCTGTCAGCGTCACCGTTGCGACGGATACTGATAGTGCCGTGGTCGTCACCTACGAGGACGACACCGACCTAGTTATCGCAGGCCTCGACGTGTTCGATGCAGACGAACTTGACGGTGAGGAGGACCTCGTCATCCCCGTCGAAGACGACGGCGGTTTCCCCGGCGAACACGTCGCCCACATCATCCCAGCCGACGACCTGAGCGGCGAGTATAACCCTGGAGATACCGTCTCTGCGGACACTGCTGAGGCAGTCATAAATAGTGATGCAGCGTCGGTCGTCCAAGCCAATCTTTCATTCGACGACCAGACCGGTGGGGAGCCCGTCGATGAGGGCGACGTTATGGCGACTGTCGATGTCTCTGTCGCTGACGGCGGCGCGGATCTGCCGTACGTTATCGATGTCCATCCAACCGACGACGACGGAGAGTTGGTTGGAACCGAGTTTGTCGGTGCAACAGACGTACTGTCTGGAGAAAACGAGAACGCCGAGATCGTCGCCGAGCGGGTCCCCGACGACGGCGCGGCCAACGAGTTACCGTTTGCAGGGACAGACTCGTTCGTTGTGATGATTCACGTCGTCGACGATGAGTCCGCCGTCGGCGACACCGCATCACCTGGATCGTTCCCGGTTCTCCCCAATGTGGACGCTGAGGCTGGACCGGTTCCAGGTGGTGTAACCGATCTTGCAGAAGTAACTGCAGAATTCGAGGAGGACGACACCGACGTCGACGACGATGTCGAAGATACTGACGACGATGAACCGGCAGAAACGGACGACACAGCCGATGAAACCGACGACGATGAACCGGCAGAAACGGACGACACAGCCGATGAAACCGACGATGATGTTCCTGGATTCGGCCCAGTCGCCGGTGTCGCAGGTCTTGGCGGACTTGTGGCATATGCCTACAGTAAACTCGTACTCAATGGTGAGCCGCCAGTTCCTGCAGACGATGGATTGGATGAACCAGACGAGTAATTGACCGATTCGATATCGTATTTTTCGCTGTGAGACGCTCTAACTTGGGCTCTTACCTAACTCAGTGAAACGGCGTGAGTATCATAGCATCCCGCCATCCGTCTTTAGTTAGGCGAGAAACCGCACGACAGCGGCGGCTTATCGAGAGTTCTTTTCGGAAGCAATGAGGAGGCTCGGATGTGCACTCCGAACCCTCTATCTCGTGCACACAATCTGTCGTTCCGAACACCTGACTACGCTCTCTCGAACCACTTGACCCCGAGGCGATTTACTACGTTTCGTTCGCGTGATTCTCTAGCAGAACGAACACGACCCAGGGAAACCTGAATCTCCATCCCCCGGTTAATTTATAGTAGTGGTGAATTAACGTTGACTTATGAGAAAGACCGCCAACCCGGATGAGGTGATCACGGTCAGTTCGGACGGACTGACCGTACAGAAGACGTATACGGCGGACGAGTTCCCCGTACCTGCGATCCGTTTTGAGATCGAGTCAGAGTACGACGCGCCCGCGGAGTTTCGGTTGTCGGATGCGATCCCCGAGTCGTTCCCGATGGACAACGTCGGCTTCCACCCCGACTACCACAGCGACCAGTGGACGGCGTTCAGGGACAACCACGTCGAGTTCGTCGGCACCGTCGACCCCGGCGAATCGCTGGTAACCGTCTACGGGATCCGACTCGACGACGAGGAACAGCCAGCCCGGTTTCTCACCGAACCGACGGTCGAGGGGGTCCGCGTCGAGGGGCGCGAAGACGCCGGCGAAGCATCGATGAGCGAGGAACGCGAGAACACCGACGACGCCGTCGATACCATCGTTTCGGAGGACCGAAACCAGGTGGTAAAGGACATGCTTTCGGGAGAGGCAGACGCCGTCCCCGGCCTCGAGGGTGAGGACGGTTTCGACGTCGACGAGCCAGCCGCCGAGGACCCCACGGACGAGGACCTACCCGATGACGTACTCGGGGACGACGGGCTGGACCTCGACCTGAGCGACGTCGACACCGACGTCGACCCCGAAGACGCAGACGCGGGGGGAGACGAGAGCGAGAACGTCCCCGACATCGACCTCGACTTCGGCGACGACGATTTCGGCGAAGACGACTTCGCCGGGGAGGTGAACGCGGAACCGGACGTCCCCTTCGGGACGGAGGCGACGGCCGGCGCGGACGGAGACGACGGGTCGGAGACGCCGATCGGTCTCGACATCGCTGAAGACGCCGCCGAAGCCGACGAGACGGAGATCGAACTCGACGTCGGGGAGCCAGACGAGGGGGTGGAACTCGACGCACAAACGGAGATCGAACTCGACTTCGAAGAGGCCGAAGGGACTTCCGACCTCGAGGACGACGAGGCGGAACTCGAGGCCGGAG
>LKNC01000152.1 GCA_001564255.1 Natrialbaceae archaeon Tc-Br11_E2g1 | reverse complement strand
TCGAGGCCGGGACGGTTCGAGACGGACCGATCGTCACCGATCGATGATCGCCTCGGCGACCCGCGTCATCGCCGCCGCCGAGTTCTCGTTCTCGAGTGAGACGATCACGTGATCGACGCCGTACCCCTCGAGTCGGGTGAAGTACTCCTGTAGCCACTCCGTTCCGGCCCGATACCCCAGGTGGAGCGGTTCGGGCTCCGCGCCGGGTTCGTCGGCCAACTCGATGCGGACTGCCATCACGTACGGCTTCCCGCCCGCGTCGGCACGCCACGTCTCGATGTAGCTCTCGAGGGTCCGCTCGGGCAGGTGATAGAACAGCCAGCCGTCGCCGTGGTCGGCGATCCACTCCCGTGACTGCCGGGCGTTTCCGGTCGGGAGCAGCGGGATCGACCCGTTCGTCGGTTCCGGGACGACCTCGAGGCGTCCGTCGAGAGCGCCCCACTCGCCCTCGAGTTCGGGGTACTCCTCGGTCCAAAGCGTTCGGATCGCCTCGAACCGTTCGCGAAACAGGTCGCCGCGTTCCGTCCGGTCGACGCCGAAGGCGGGGTACTCCGGGTCCCGGTCGCCCGAAGCGACGCCGAGTACGAGCCGACCGTTCGACAGCCGGTCTACGGTCGCCGCCGATTTGGCGACGTGGATCGGGTGGCGCAACGTGAGGACGACACTCGCAGTGCCCAGCGCGATCCCCTCGGTGTGGGCGGCGACGTGAGAGAGCCACGGCCAGGTGTCGAACGTCTGGCCGGCGTCGCCGAATTTCGGCCAGAAGGTGGGAACGTCACGGGCCCAGAGGCCGTCGAACCCCAGCGACTCGGCGTGGCGGGCGAGTTCGAGTTCCCGCGGTAGGTCGGGTGTCGATCGGTTCGTTCCCGTCAGCGGGAAGCCGGCCCCGACGGTCAGCCCGTCGCCGTCGAACAGTCGTCGATACCCCTCGTTTTCGTGTCCATGGGTCGCCATCCGCTCGAACTATCGGCGGCGATCGGATGACGCTACCGGTCCACGAGCGTCCGCCGGCCTGAACGCGACTCGTCCCCGAGTCGAACCGATCAGTCGTCGGCCGGCGCGGCGCCGCCTTCCTCGGCCTGCAGTTTCGTCCACGGGAGCTTGCCGCCGACGGCGAGCATGTCCCGTTCGCGCTCGGAGGCGTCGAGGGTCGCGGTGGCCTCCCAGTCGTCGTTGACGCGGACGGTGAACTCCTCTTTCCCGGACTCGACGCCCTCGCGGACGTCGTCGACGATCTCGATGTCGTCGCCCTGGTCGATCTGCTCATAGGTGTCCTCGTCGATGATCAGGGGGACGATCCCGAAGTTAAACAGGTTCGCACGGTGGATCCGGGCGAAACTCTGTGCGAGGACGCCCTCGATACCGAGGTACATCGGACACATCGCGGCGTGTTCACGCGAGGAGCCCTGGCCGTAGTTCTCGCCGGCGACGAGGAACCCGCCGTCGGCCTCGGCGGCGCGCTCGGCGAAGGTCTCGTCGACCCGGCTCAGGGTGAACTCCGAGAGCTTGTCGATGTTCGACCGGTACATCAGGATGTCCTGGGTCGCGGGGATGATGTGGTCGGTCGTGATGTTGTCTTCCATCTTCAGCAGGGCCTCGCCTGCGAGGTCGCCCTCGAGGTCGTCTTTCAGCGGGACCTCGCCGATGTTCGGGCCCTTGAGGAGGTCGTCGTCGACGGCCTCGTCGGGCGCGATGAGGTCGGTCTTGGAGCCGTCGTACTGCTCTGGGAGTTCGACGCCGGGGGCCTCGACGTCGTCGAGGTTCCGTGGGTCGATGATCTCACCGGCAATCGCCGCGGCGGCGGCGACTTCGGGGCTACAGAGGTAGACGTTGTCGTCTTCGATACCCGAACGACCCTCGAAGTTGCGGTTGAACGTCCGCAGGGAGACCGAGTCGCTCGCGGGCACGTGGCCGATGCCGATGCAGGCACCACAGGTGGCCTCCGAGAAGTTGACGCCGGCGGCCATCATCTCCGCGACCCACCCCTCGCGGGCGAGCATCTCCGACGCCTGTTTGGAGCCGGGGGCGACGATGGCCTCGGTCTCCATCGAGACCTCACGGCCCTCGAGCATCTTCGCAACTGGAAGGATGTCCTCGTAGCCGCCGTTCGTACAGGAGCCGACGATGACCTGCTCGACGGATTCGCCCTCGACTTCCGTGACCGGGACGACGTTGTCGGGCATCGACGGCCGGGCGATCAGCGGCTCGAGGTCGGAGAGATCGACGACGATCTCGTCGTCGTATTCGGCGTCCTCGTCGGGCTGGATCTCCTCGTAGTCCTCGGGGCGGCCGACCCGTTCGAGGTAGTCTTTCGTCTGCTCGTCGGTCGGGAAGATCGAGGAGGTCGCACCGAGTTCGGTTCCCATGTTGGTGATCGTCATCCGCTCGGGGGCGGTGAGCGTCTCGACGCCCGGCCCCGTGTACTCCAAGATCTTGCCGACGCCGCCTTTGACCGACAGGCGTCGCAGGAGCTCTAAGATGACGTCTTTCGCCGTGGCCCACTCGGGGAGCTCGCCCTCGAGGCGGACGCTGACGACTTCGGGCATCTCGATGTAGTAGGGCGCACCACCCATCGCGACGGTGACGTCGATCCCGCCGGCACCGATGGCGAGTTCGCCGAGGCCGCCGGGTGTGGGGGTATGAGAGTCCGACCCGAGAAGCGTCTTCCCGGGTGCCGCGAAGTTCTCGCGGTGGACGTTGTGGCAGATGCCGTTGCCGGGGCGGGAGAAGTGCGCCCCGAACGTGCCGGCAGCGGAGCGCAGGAACCGATGGTCGTCGGTGTTCTTGAAGTCGAACTGGTACGTCTGGTGGTCACAGTACTGGGCGGCGATCTCGGTCTGGACTTCGTCCAGTCCCATCGCCTCGAACTGCAACCAGACCATCGTGCCCGTCGTGTCCTGGGTGAGTACCTGGTCGATCTCGATCCCGATCTCCTCGCCGGTCTCGAGGTCACCCTCGACTAGGTGGTCGTCGAGGATCTTCTCTGTGAGTGTTTTTCCCATAGCGTCTAAATAGCTGCCTTCTAACCTGATAAAACCAGCGTGTCAGGGGCAGCCGTCCCCGAAAAAAACCATCAGTTGCATACATCGCGCGCAATTTTTGTGGTGTCCGAGTGACGTTCGTCACGTTTTCGAGGGGTGTTTGCTCGTGTTTCCAATCGTTTCTTCGAGCACAGTCGTTTGAAATTATATATAAGGGTGTCATTTTAACTGCCGTGAACCCGACAGACTTTTCCCACCGCCACGTCGCCACGAACGCATGTACCGTTCCGGAGCGTTCGTCGCCGACCACGTCTCCCCGACCGTAGACGAGCAGATCCAGCCAAACGGCGTCGACCTCACCGTAGACGTCGTCTTCGAACAGCGGGACCCCGGCCGTATCGGGAGAGATGGGAAGGAGATCGGCGACCGCATCGCCCGCCCACTCGAGGAACTCGAGCAAAAAGAACCCGAGACGTACTACCTGCCGAAAGGGGCCTACGTCGCCCGCTACGGCGAGCGGATCGCGGTTCCGGAGGGCCACGTCGGCTTCGTCTACCCCCGGTCGTCGCTCATGCGAAACGCCTGTATGCTAAACACCGCGGTGTGGGACGCCGGCTACGAGGGTCGTGGGGAGGGACTCCTCCAGGTCCACCACGACATCGAACTCGAGCGCGGGGCCCGGATCGCCCAGCTCGTTCTCGCCGAGGCCGACCACGAGGGGGTGTACGACGGAAGCTATCAGGGCGAGAACATCTGACGGCCCAAAATCCCCGCGGATTTTCGCCCGCCAGTGCCGAGAACCGACGTGTCCGACAGTATACGCTCCTCGAGACCATCGGAATTACCTCGCTCGTCGTGATACGGCGAGGTATGACGGTGACCGTGCGGGAAGCCACGCCGGACGACGCCCCGGCGGTTCGAGACGTCGCCCGCGAGAGCTGGCACGCCGCCCACGATCACGTCCTCGGGCGTGACCGGGTCACGGAAACGATCGAGGAGTGGTACGAACCGGGCGACCTCGAGGAACCGATCGCCGAGTCACGCGAACGGAGCGACGCGGTGTTTCTCGTCGCCGAAGGGACGGGGGGGATCGTCGGCTTCGCACAGGCGGGACCCCACGCCGAGGAGCCGTCGGTCGCCTCGCTGTATCGGATCTACGTCCACCCCGACCGGTGGGGAGAGGGCATCGGGACGGATCTGCTCGAGGCCCTCGAGGAGGTCCTGGCTGTGGCGTTCGACCGGCTGTGGCTCGCCGTCCTCGCGGGAAACGACGTCGGTGTCTCCTTTTATGAATCGCGGGGGTTCGAACGGGTCGGCGTTCAGGAGAGTGACCTCAAAGCGGGCGTCGAGGAGTACGTCTACGAGAAGTCCCTGTAGCTACAGCGTCTGTTCGGCGTCGTCGTCTACCACTTCGATTCCACGGTTGTTCACCGCCATCGGATCGAGTCCGACCTCCTGGAGGAAGGTCTTGTACTCGCGTTCACACTGCTCGGCGTCTTTCTGTTTGTCACTGGCGCGGTCACACAGGGCAACGAGATCCTCCGGGACCTCGTTTTGATAGACGATCCAGTGGTTGATCAGGTCCGACAGCCGGCGGATGGGGCTCGTGAAGTGGCCGTAGATCTCGAAGTTCAGCGCGTGGTGGCCGCCGAAGGGGTCGTTCATGTACCGTGCTCGTGGCATCACCTTCATCACGGCCCACTGGATCTTATCGAGCTGGCGGCCGGGGGCGTCCTCTAACGTGGCGTTGACGGCCTTCCGTGGGTCGTCCCAGGTGTCGCCGGGGATCGAAACACCATCCAGATCCTGGATCTCCTGGAGTGCTTTCGACCACTCGTCGGGGCTGGGCTGAGGATGGACGCGGTACATCGCCTCGACGCCACGAGACCACATGAGTTCGTGGGTGACGGCCTTGTTCGCTTTCAGCATACACTCCTCGATGATTGTGTGTGCACGGTCCCGACTCGGGTTCAACACGAGCGAACCGTCTTCCTTGCGGATCTCGTGCATCCGGTCTGCGACCTCGTGGACGAGCTTGTTCTCCTCGTGGAGTGGCGCGTCGGGGTCGTCCAGCCGGTTTTCGGCCTGGGAGTAGGTGAGCCGCTCGTCGGACTCGATGACGGACTTGTAGATCTCGATGGTCTCGTAGGTGAGAGTGTCCTTATCCAGGTGCATCTCGACGGTGTGGGCGAAACGTTCCTCGCCCGCGACGAGCGAACAGACCGACTCGGCGAGGATCGGCGGCAGCATGTGGATGGTGTACCCGGGCAGATAGACCGTGTTCCCGCGCTCGACGGCTTCCGCCCACATCGCGCTCTCGGGGTGGACGTAGTGGGTCACGTCGGCGATGTGGACCCAGAGGACGTACTCGTCGTCGCGTTCTTCGATCGAGAGTGCGTCGTCGAAGTCCTGGGCGTCTATGGGGTCGGTCGTCCAGGTCGTGAGATCCCGCAGGTCCTCCCGGTCGTCGATCTCGGCGTCGATATCGGCCTGGACGTCACCGGTCAGTTCCGTCGCTTCCTCGAGGACCGCCTCGGGGAACGCATCGCGGATCTCGAACTTCTCGAACAGCTCCTCGCGTTTGTTCTCGAGGTGGCGGGCCAGGTCCTCTGAGATCTCGACGGGGCCTTGACCCTCGGCCGTCCCGGCTTCGGCCTGTGAATCGTCGCTCATACCGGCGACTACGGACGAGACTGTGAAAGACGTGTCGACGTGGACGGTCAGTCGGATCCCTCGAGGACGCCCCGTTCGTACCGACAGGGGGTCCGGCCACAGGGATACGCCAAGCCCGTGCCGTCGAGACGCTCCTCGGGGGGACCACACGGTCGGAGGTATCCCGTGGGAGTGCGTATCACTTGCCACACTCGAGGGCTCCCGAGAACGGGCGTTTTATACGCGAACCCGTTTACTCTCCGGACATGCAGGTGAAGTCACGCCACCACCTCCGAAGCGACGCCGTCGCCGACCTCGAGGGTGCCCTCGCCGAGAAACTCGGGGTCGACCTCGAGGGGGACACCTACGAGCGCGTCGAGTTCGAGGAGTCGGACCTCGAGGTCGTCCTGGTCGACGGGGAACCGAAGATCGCCCACCTCGACGGGGAGCCGTTCCTGACGGTCCGTGGGGCGAACGATTACGACATCGACGAGCGGGTCGTCGTCGTCGACGCCGGTGCGGTCTCCTTTGTCAGCGACGGCGCGGACGTGATGCGACCGGGCATCACGGAGGTTCGTGGTGACGTCTCGGCGGGGGACCTCGTGGTCATCGCCGAGGAGTCCCACGGCAAAGTGCTCGCGGTCGGCCGTGCGAAAGTCGACGGCGAGGAGATGGTCGGCGAGGAGGGGAAAGTCGTCGACTCGGTTCACTTCGTCGGTGACGAACTCTACGAGTTCGCCGGCTAGCGGTCCTGATCGCCTTTTTGGTCTGCTGTGTTACATTACACCTTCGTAGAGCAATAGGTGTTAGAACGCCTCTATAACAATTTTTTCTAACACAGGGTCAAAAACCAGACAATTGATAACAGGAGATTCACAACCGAGAGATAGATGGCGAAATCGCACAGGACTGCGATCCGATCGTATCTATGGCGACTCAACGCGCAAACGAAGGCGTATCTTCGACTCGACGGACGACGGATCGCCGAGGGTATGGATACGGTGAGTGCGGAGGAAACGGAACTCACACGCAAGGCGTTTCCCGACGGGGAGAGGGCGGAGAGGCGTCGAGGTGGGGGCCCCGGGTCGAACGGCGGGGGTGACGACCACTCACCGTTCGACGTCGGTTCCGACTACGGGCTCAGACAGACGGTCGGATTCGTCCTCGGTCCGGTGCTTTTCGCCCTGCTGTATCTCTCGCCGACGCCCGCGGGCCTCTCCCCGGAGGGGCAGGCGGTCGCCGCCGTCACCGCTTGGGTCGCCGTCTGGTGGATGTCCG
>LKNC01000151.1 GCA_001564255.1 Natrialbaceae archaeon Tc-Br11_E2g1 | reverse complement strand
CGGGAGTACAGCGACGCGGGGATCACCATCCAGGCGGCAGGAGTCGGCGGCGACTACGACCGGGCAGAGCTGTTGAGTGTTTCCCAGCAGACCCAGGGTGAGCTCGAGCACATCGACTCCGCCCGTGGGCTCAAGCAGTTTTTCGCTAGTAAAGTTTCGAACGCGCGTAACGTCGTCGCCCTTGATGCTGAACTGGAGCTCAAACCGTCTACGATGACCACGATCAACGAAGTGTACTACTCGTATGCTGAGCAGACGAGCACTGTCGAACCGGAGTGGCGCGGACGGGCCGTCGCGCTGGACCTCGGCGACGTGAATCAGGAGAATCCACCGGAAGTGACTCTTGAGATGGATGTCAGCCCTGAACAGTCGGATGCAGAACTCGAAGCGACGTTAGTCACCGCGATGATCCAGACGAACGAAGACAGCGCCAGCGACAAGATGACCGTCACCGTGGACCCGGGTATCGGCATTGAGAAAGTCGAGGAGGGCGAGAAGCCAGAGCGGTCGGCACCGGCTCCGAGTCCCGAGTTCATTGTCAAGAAGGTGTCGACGCTCGCACAGAAGGGGCAGACCTCAAAGGCACGACGTTACCTCGAAGAACACGAGTGCGACCTTTCGCCAGCGAAGTACAGCGAAGCCAAGTCGCTAATCGACAATGACGACCTCTCCGGTCTCAGCAAACTCTGAGTCTTCAGGGGAGTACCCGAATCTTGGTTGTCTTCTTGTCGTCGAAGTCACCGTCGGTCTTCTTCACTGTGATGGTCGGTATCCCGGGTTGATTCGTCACCGTGAAAGTCACCTTTCCGTCAGTGCCCGTCGTCCATTGCTTCCCGATCTGCTCGCTCGACGTCACTGACGCGTTCACGACGTCGTTACCGGCGTTGTCGGTGACGTGGATAGTGGCAGTGTCGCCCGGGCTCTTTACGCTCGGTGCGCTTTCGATCACCAGTTCGCGCGTGAACTCACCGATCTCGATGGTTTGAACGACAGAGCCGTAGTCGACCTTTTCGGTCTGTTTCTCAACAGTTATCGTCAGTTGACCGTCATCGCTCAACTTGAGGTCGGCTTCGCCATCGGTGTCAGTTGTCTCGTTGTGCCCCCAGTCCGTGGTGACGCTGGCGCCTTTCAGTAGCTGGCCTTTACCGTCGACGACACGGACGGTGAGCGTCGACTGCTCCATCCGTTTGCCCTTGATGTCGTCGATGTGGAGGCTTGCCTGCTTCAGTGACACCGAGATGCTCGTCTCGTCGTCGAGATACGTCCGGTCCTCGCTCGGATCGGATTTCGTCACCTCCACCGGCACAGATACCCCTGTCGTTGTCAGCGGTAGTCGCACCTCGCCTGTGTCGCTCGTCGTCCTACTCTCGTCGCCGAGCGTCACTGTCGCTTCCGGGACGGGTTCGCCCGACTCGGCTTCGTTGACGTGAATGACAACCTCGTCGTCGATCTCGTAGTCCTCTCCCTCGACAAAGACCGAGATCTGGACCCGCTCCTCGGTCACCTCAATCTTCGCCGTTGCCTCCTCGTACATGGCCCGCTCATCGGGCTGTTTGTTCGCCCTCAGGTCGTACGTCCCAGTTGATTTGAATGTGTGAGTCAGTTCGCTCCCCCCGGTTCGTCCTAGATCATTCTCGGCGGCCGAGACGGTAGCGTCGACAGCCTCGCCCTCGGCCGCCACCGTGATGTCGACTGTCTCGTTTACCTCCACGGTGTCGGGGAGGCTATCGAACGCGAGTGCGACCTTTCGACGGGCGACCGAGATGACGGCCGTCGCGTCGTCGTAATCATCGGTGGTAAGCGCGGTGAATTGGACGGGACCCTCGCGTTCGAAACTGAACGTCGCTTTCCCTGTATTCGGGTCCGTCTGTGTAGATTCGTCGAGATTGTCGTCGTCGGTTGCTTCGACGATGGTCTCAACCGGTCCTCCATCGCCCGTTACCGTGACCGTCACCTGTTCGTCGACCACCGGATCGATGGTGTCGACTTCGAGTACGATCGGCTGGTCCGCACCTGGGGGGTCGTGGTTCGTCTCTACCCACTCCCAAGCCTCGTCGAGGTTCCTGAGCGCATCGACGGCCTCCCTGTAGTCGTCCGAGTCGTTTCGGTTCTGGGCGTCGACCATCCGACTCCGGTACTCCTTGATGGCCTCGTCTTTGGCGGTCTCGATGGTCCTTATTGTGTCTGACTCAGACACCCCCAACACTTCGTACGGTGTATTCCCCTCCAGCGGGTCAGCGTCACCCATCGTTTCCAAAAAAGCAGTTACCCAGTATTAATTTCCGGGGAGTTCTTGCGGCTCGACAGCGCCATCCAGGCGTCATCGACACGCTCGACAGCCGCGACTAGCTGTCGGAACCGCCACGGGTCCCGATCGTAGAGTTCGGCACTCAGTTCGGCGGTGTACTCCGTGAGTAGTTCGTCACGCCGCTCGGCCGCCTCGCTCAGCGATGCCACCTCACCGACGCCTAGGACCTCGTGTGGTGTGTCCCCGGGTCCTGCCGACGGACTCGGGGCGGCCTCCTCAAGTTCGAGGGCGGCGTACGCCTCGTCGACGGCCCAGAGTGCGTCGGCGGCCTCGTGGTAGTCGTACGCGTCGTCACGGCGCTGCGCGTCGACCATCCGTTCACGATACTCCTCAACGAGTTGTTCGCGACGGTTACGGACCCGGTGGGGTGGAGTCTCCTCAGTGATACCGAGTACCTCGTACGGTGTCTCGCCATCGTACGGTTGTGGGTCGACCAGCGGAACCGATGGCTCATGGTTTTCTCGAATCCACCCCCAGGCGGTATCGATGGCCCTGAGCGCGTCGACGACCTCGCCGTATTCTTTCGTGTTGCTACGGCGCTGCGCGTCGACCATCCGACTCCGGTACTCCTGAACGAGTTGATCTTTTTGGTACTCGATCCGGCCACGAGAGTCTTCTGGAGGGACACCAAGTACTTCGTACGGCGTGGCCCCATCTAGTGGATCAGCGTCCGACATGCGTCATTCGTTTCGTTCAATTCTTATATTAGTTTGGTTGGAAGCAATACCAAGGTTCGGCCGTGCTCGGTAGATGATCAAAACGCCCGAAATAGGACGTTTCACGGACTCTCTTGACAGCGGGGGAATATTTATAATGTGTCGACTAATTACTCAAATACGATGAAGATTGGGATCGATCTGGGGACGACGAACAGTGCTATGGCCGTCTTCACCGAAGACGGCGAAGTTGAGATTCTGGAGAACGAGACGGGAGACCCGACGACGCCGTCACTCATCTTTGTCGAGGAGAACAACGGGGACGGCGACCAGCTGACGATCGGAAAAAACGCAATTCGAAAACGACGTGTGAACCCTGACCGTGTGCTCAGCCGTACGAAGCAGTACATCGATTCCAACCAGGAGAAGACCTGGAAAATCGATGGCAATGAGCATACGCCGCGTGACGCCGCCTCGTACATCCTCGGACATCTGTTCGATCAGGCCGAAAAGCGACTTGAAGAGGAGGTAACAGGTGCGGTCATCACGGTCCCGTATGATTTCGGGGCGACAGGCCGACGGGCAACGGAAGACGCAGCGAAACTGGCGTGGGGGGAGGACTTCGAGGTCCATCAAGTGATTAACGAGCCGACGGCCGCCAGTCTTGCGTACGTCCACCAGATGGGGACCACAGGGACGGTGCTGGTGTACGACCTTGGCGGTGGAACGTTCGACGCAACGCTGGCCAAAGCTAGTCCGTCGCTCATTCAGGTCATCTCGACGGAAGGGAATCGTAAACTCGGCGGCGAGGATCTCGATGACGAACTGTATGAACACGTCCGGCAGAAGATCATCGACGAGGGCCTCACCGACCCCGAAGACGTGAACGCGCACACCCGGGCGTCGCTCCGAGAGGATGTCACCGAGGCGAAGGAGCGCTTATCAGACCTGAAGAGTGAGACTATCGTCTTTGAGGCCGACGGCGACGTCGCCGAGATCAAGATCTCGCGTTCGGAGTTCGAAGCGGCGATCACTGAGAAGATCGATACGACCTTCGATAAGATCGAGACACTGTTCGAGAAGGATACCGTAGTAGAGGCTGGAATCACGCCCGGCGACGTCGACCACGTTCTTCTGGTCGGTGGAAGCACGCGCATCCCGCTAGTTCAGGACCGGGTCAAGGACTTCTTTGATGTTGACCCGAAACTGAGCGTCAACGCTGACACAGCCATTGCCGAGGGCGCGGCGATAAAGGCTGCCGAGTACTCCGACCTCGAACCGGAGAACGTCCCGCGAATCGGTGTCGGGGACGTGCTCTCACATTCAATTGGCCTTGAGGACAACGAGCGGAAGTTTAACCTGTTCCTAGAGGCTGACACGGGGGTCCCAGAGGACGAAACAATGGGGCCGTACACGAATCCACAGGCCAACCCCAAACACCTCGAGATTCCAGTCTGGGAGAAAGCAGAGGACGGTCAGGACCTCGGCGATATCAACGAGGACCCAGATGACTCCGACGCCCCAGAACGCATTGGTGGCCTCACGTTCGAGGACATTGGGGACGTCGAAGCTGGCGAGATGCGGATCGACGTGACGTTCGAGGCCAAACCCGATGGAACGCTCAAGGTCAGTGCTGAAGAGACGGAGGTTCTGAACCGGACAATCGAGACCACTATCGAGGGTCTCGGCCTGTCGAAAGAGGAGATCAAGGAACGACGCGAGGGCGACGAGGATAGGACCGGTGTCGACCTCGTCGACGAATTCAGCGGTATCAGCGAACAGGATGAGGACGACTGATCGCGTCTCTATTTATTTCGACTAGAATTAAGTGAATTCGAATACCAAAATCAAGTATGTCAGATTTAATACAAAACCAGGGAGTCGCGCTAGGGATCGATCTCGGCAGCTCGAAGACCGTCGGTGCAATCGCTGGCGACGGGTCGCCGGAGTTGCTGTCACCGAGTCACATCCCGACACGGCTCGCAGTCACCGACGAAGGGTTCGTCGTCGGCGAAGAGGCCCTTGCAACCGACGCCGCAACCCCGCCACTTCCGTATCTCGACGAGAACGGCTTCTCGTACGGCGTCGATTACCTTCCTCTGGGCGTGTTCCTTCAGACGGTTCGGGCGCGCTGGCACGACCAGTTGGTCGACACGTCAGCTACGGGTCCGCCGGACAATGACGCTTCGGTCGAGGACGAGAGCATCACGGAGGGGGCCGCCGAGGAGTCCCCATTGGCGACTCCCGAGACTGCGGCCGATAGTAAGTCGACACCTGCTGATATCGAAGACATCGAGATACTCGACGAGGGTCCCAGCGACGCCCCATCACTCGACGACGAAGCAGCGTCGGCGACAGACGCGGAGGGTGACAAGTGCACCGAAGACGATGAACTTGACGAGAAAACGGGCGACGACACGGCGGCACTGGCTGGTCCGGAGTTCGCCCCGACGGTGCTCACGGTCCCTGGACCGTACGATGCAACAGATGTCGCGGCCGTTGAGCGCGCCGCTGGCGCCGCCGGGTTCGGGGCTGTCACGGCGGTCCGTAACCCTGTCGCCGTCGCAGCCACCGAACTCCCGGCTACCGACGCGCCCCGGACTGTCGGCGTCGTCGACGTGGGTGCCCGGTGGGCTTCGTTCGCCGTCGTAACGATCGCCGACGGTACGCTGTACACCGAAGCGAGGACCGACCTGCTCAACCACGGACGGGATGCCCTCGACGCAACTCTCGCCCATTGGTTACTCAACCAGATCGGGCGAGAGCACGACGTCACGTTCAATCTCGACGAGGACGCGATGACGGCTGTAGCGTCGGAAGCCCACGACGCGCTCGAAGCGGTAAGTGCCGATGGGTCGGTCGATGTCACAGTCGATCTTGCCTCCGGTATCGACGTCGTCGACGGAGGGATGTTCGTAGCTGAGGAACCCACCGTCACGGTCGGGCTCAGTCTTGAGGACTGTTTTCGGGCACTCGAGGACGAGCTCCGTGATGTCCAACAGGCGATTGGCGACTTATTGACTGCAGCTGGCGATCCAGACCTCGATACGGTCATAGTCGCGGGCGATGGGATGACGGCGGCACCGCTGGTCCATGCTGTCGAAAGCGCGTTCGACCAGCGAACTCGAACGCCAGCACAGGGCGATATCCACACGGCTGCAGCCTTCGGTGCGGCCCTGCTCGCAGCCGCCCATGACCAGGCCGAAACACCGCTCGTCCGTGATACGCACGACCGCGAGCTGTTCGTTCGGGCACACGGCGAATCAGGCATCGAACCGCGACCGCTTACTGGACCGAGTCAGGCCCCCGAGGACACCTGTACGTTCTCCCTCGTCGCCGCTGACGAGGACCAGCTCGCAGGTACGTTCGAACTCGGCTACCGCCACCGAATCACCGGGAAACCCGTCGAGACAGCTCAGTACACTTGTTCGAACATCCCGCAGACCCCCCCCGAGGACCGCCTAGAAATCACCGTTCCGCTTGGCACGACACTTCCGGCGGCCGAGGCTCTGACAGTTACTCCGACCACGCTGGACGATCGGAGCGAATCGCTGTCGATCGCTCGCACGGCTAAGTCGGATGTCCGGTGGCTGGCCCATGGTCACGTCGACCGATCGGCACTGGCCGATGTCGACATTAGGACGGCTCCGAGCACCGTGGACACCCGATCAGATCTACAGCGGTCCGCTGCCGCCCTCGAGGACGCAGCGATTGCCCGGGCCGCGCTCCGCTTGAAGAACCGACTGTGGCGCCGCGCGACCAAACAGGAAACCGGGATCGATCAGGACGATCTCGAGATCTTCCTCAGGGAGTTCGACCGGACGCTCAGCGAGCACGAGGTGTATTTCATTGACCCTGACGTAGGAACGTTAATGAACGCTAACCGCCACAACGCGGCCGAGGCGGAAGTCTCCGAAGAGCCCGATGGAACGATACTCGAAGTACTGGCACTCG
>LKNC01000150.1 GCA_001564255.1 Natrialbaceae archaeon Tc-Br11_E2g1 | reverse complement strand
CCCGCCGTCATCACCCCAACCGAACAGCCCCACCAAGTACGGACGATCACGTCGGCTTTTCGCTCTACTCGTCCCGCTTTCGATTCCCCGTAGTGCCAACAGTGCTCGTTCTCCCCGCCGGCCGTCGCCCTCGAGTGACGGCTCGCCCCACCCCGGGTCACCTTTCTGTACCAGCGAATGGTTTAGGGTGGTATCTAAAGGTAAAACTTATCCGTGTGGGCCGTGTTCGTACTGTCGATGACGGACGACACCGGCCGACTGCCCTGGCTCGCACCCAACACGCCGTCTACAATCGCCGACCTGTCGCCACTCGAGGCCGCGTCGCCACACACCGCGACGTTCAAAGCACGCGTCCAGGGCAGAGGCCGTGTCAGCATTCCCAAATCCGAACGGGACGCCCTCGGCATCGACGAGGGGGACATCGTCCAGACAATCGTCGTCCCGACGACCACAGATCACCCATGACACAGAACCCACTCACCGCAGTCTTCGACGCACAGCACAACGCAATCGAACAGAGCCAGACGTTCACCCACGACGCCCTCGAGGCCCACAAAGAGGCCTTCGACGCCTTCGCCGAGGCCATCGAGGCCTCCGAGTCGCTCGCAGAACAGAACGCGGAGTTGACCAGAGACGCGATCGAAACCTACCTCGACGCCGTCGAATCGTCCATGCCCGAAGAGGCCGTCGACCTCGAGGACGTCCGCGAGATGGTCGAGGAGGGGTTCGCGGCCTCCGAAGACGTCCGGAGCCAGTCGGTCGAGGCCGCACTCGAGGCGGTCTCCGACTCGAGTGAGGCCTACGACCAGTTCGCGGAAGGGTACGCCGAGGCGGTGGACACCTCTTTCGACGTCTACCTCGAGGCCCACGAGCAAGTCGAAGAGAGTGTCACGGACCTGACCGAGAACGTAGCGGACGTCACCGGCGAGTTCGACGTCTCGGTCTGAACGGTCCACGCTGGCTCCCGGTAGTACGAATTAAGTACGGCCGCGGGAAACCCCTCTCTATGAAGACGTTGCTTTTGGACAGTGACGACGTCGCAGCCGCAAACATCCGTGAGGTCACCCGCGCAGTCGAGGACGCGTTCGTCGCCTACGAACGGGGGACGGCCCAGATGCCCGCGAAGTCCTACATCGACTTGCCACAGTACAACGGCGACTTCCGGTCGATGCCGGCCTATCTCGACACCGGCGAGTGGGACGCCGCGGGGTTGAAGTGGGTGAACGTGCATCCGGACAACCCCGACGGAGACGATCTGCCGACGGTGATGGGGACGATGATCTACTCCGATCCGGAGACCGCGTTCCCACTGGCCGTGATGGATGGCACCGCGCTGACGATGAAACGCACCGGGGGGGCCGCCGCCGTCGCGACTGACCACCTCGCGATCGAGGACGCCACCTCCATGGGAATCGTCGGCGCGGGCGTCCAGTCGTACACCCAACTCGAGGCTATCGCGGCGGTCCGACCGATCGAGGAAGTCGTGATCGCGGACGTCGACGACGGGCGCGTCGCGCGGTTCGTCGAGGCCTTCGAGGCCGAGTTCGACGTCCGCGGCGGCTCGATCGCCGAGGCGGGACACTGTGACGTCCTCTCGACGGTGACGCCGGTCGGGGAGCCGATCGTCGATGAAGAAGACGTCGGCGATCACACCCACGTCAACGCGATGGGCGCGGACGCGGAAGGAAAACACGAACTCACAGACGAGTTACTACAGGCGGCGACGATCGTCATCGACGACCACGAGCAGTGTACCCACTCCGGGGAGATCAACGTCCCCTACAGCGAGGGCGTGCTCGGAGACGGGGACATCTACGGCGAGATCGGCGAGATCGTCGTCGGGAGCCGGGAGGGACGAACCGACGAAACCGGCGTCACCGTCTTCGACTCGACCGGCCTCGCGATTCAGGACGTCGCGGCCGCTCACGTCGTCTACGGCGAGGCTGCCGACGGCGAGGAGGGGGTGGCTTTCGACCTCGTCGGCGTCGCCGAGTAAGCGCTGTCCAAACGAGGTACGCACGTTCGGTAGGGCGGGTCTCCCTTTCGTCGGTCAACACCATTTACCTATACCATCGGAACGGACATCGTGATTCGACGAACTGATCGCCCTCCGGGAGTCGTACGAACGCCCCATCACGAACCGGCAACAGGACTGATGCTACCGGACGCACGTCGTGAACGGTTCTCGCCGGGGCGGGGTGGCGAGAACCTTCACAGACGTAACCCGTTCGTGGGGGAACCGAACCGTGCTGGGACGTCGGTTTTGACCCATACCAGCTCACAGGGCCATGACCGACAGTCTCACCCGGGAGTGTATAGATTAACTGATGGTTCTGTCCCGCCGAGCGAATACGATACCGACCACGAAGCAGAGTGCAGCCAAACCAAACAGTCCGAGCGTGACCGATTGCCCGGATACAACCACCCCTGCAACGGCGAGAACAGTCCCGGTTGCATGTGAAATTGCAGTTTTGTTCACGATCCGGCTACGTATTCAGTACACAAAACCGTCTCGACTGGTCCTCTCGAGGGTGCCATCGAGATATCGAGAGTTCCGTGAAATCGCCCTGATCCGTGTCGTCTACAACAGCAATCGTGCCATCACCCACCGTATGGCGATTCATCACGGCCCGCGGAGGGAACGCCCGGTGAGTTATTTTCGACTACCGGGACGGAACAGTCGAAGTTGCGGTCAAAAATTCATGTTCACATAACTATAATAAAAACTTCATGTAATCTTAGCGAGTATGTTGGGAAACAACTATAGTTCGATAACCACCACAGGTGATCCTCGCCGTCTCGATGCGCAGCCGGGAATTCCGACACGACCAAAACACCCAGTGTGTGTGCCTCTGGATCGACACTCGATCCGACGAGAAGTGTCGATTTCATCGATGAGATGCTTTAACTCGAGGGGGACACCGTCGCAGCAATCCTCGCTGAACCGATCGTTGGTTCGAACGGGATTCATCTCCCACCCGAAGACGCCCTCCGACGACGCTACGCTGTCTTAAATATATACTTGCTGGCAACTCTTATATCCTACCTGAAGTAATTACAGTATATATTTTCGTTACTCGGCGTATCGAACCGGGTGGCTTCGGGCCGGTGACGGAGACGACACACCGTTCCGACGATGACGACAGTGAGCCACCCCAGAACTGACGTCCCACCACGAACAAGCCCGGATTTCGGAACCGGAGAAAACTCAGACCGGATCGTCGAGCGCAATGTTGACCGCTTTCGACTGCGTGTACTCATCGATGGTCTGTTTGGCACATTCACGACCGATACCGGATGCTTTGAACCCCCCGAACGGAATGCCTGGCCCGCCACCGTGATACTCGTTGACCCAAATACTCCCCGCTCTGATGTCCGCTGCTGCCCGGTGGGCGGTAGTTGCGTCTCGCGTCGCGACGCCAGCCGCGAGGCCGTACTCGACGTCGTTAGCGAGTTCGATAGCCTCCTCGTAGTCCCCGAAGGTAATGATACACTCGATCGGTCCGAAGATCTCTTCCTGTGCGATACGCATGTCGTTGTCGACGTCGTCGAACACCGTCGGCTCGAAGAACTGTCCATCGTCGTACTCGCCGGCCGGGCTCTCCCCACCGTAGACGATCGTTGCACCCTCCTCTCGTCCGATGTCGACGTATTTCGAGACCTTGTCGTGTTGTTCCTCGAACGTCAGTGGCCCCAGCGTCGTGCCCTCGAGGAGGGGATCGCCGGCTGTCCAACCGTCGGTGGCGGCCAGGAAGGCATCCGTAAACTCCCCGTGGACGTCTTCGTGAACGAGAACCCGTGAACACGCATCGCACGATTGACCAGTGTTGTAAAATATGCCGGCTGCGGCGGTAGTGGCTGCCTGCTCGATATCCGCGTCCGGGAATACCACGAACGGGGACTTGCCGCCGAGTTCCAGTGTCACCGGAGTAACACCGTCTGCCGCGGCCGTCATCACCTGCTTGCCGACCGGGACGGAACCGGTGAACGAGAGTTTATCCACGTCGTCGTGTTGGGTGAGCGGGGCACCGGCCTCCGTGCCGAAACCGTTGACGACGTTGAGCACACCGTCCGGGAGCGCGTCCGCGGATAATTGTGCCGCCCGTGTGATCGAGAGGGGCGCTTCCTCGGAGGGTTTACACACGACGGTGTTGCCGGCTGCCAGTGCCGCACCGACTTTCCAGCCGAACAGATTAAGCGGGTAGTTCCAGGGGAGTATCTGGCCGGCGACGCCGTACGGTTCGTTTCGAATATAGACGTGGTTGTCAGTTCCCTGTGGGAGGTGTGCCCCCTCGTGAGCCTGTGCGACCGAGGCGTAGTACTCGAGATACTCGATGGTATCCCCGACCTCGTCGCGGGCGTACTCGAGTGGCTTGCCAGTATCGAGGCTCTCGAGTCGGGCCAGTTCATCGACGCGCGCTCGGAGGAGGGTCGTCCACTCCCGGATACGTTTTGCACGCGACCGTGGTGTCGTCTTCCGCCACTCCGCTTCGAACGCACCTCGA
Organism: Natrialbaceae archaeon Tc-Br11_E2g1; assembly: GCA_001564255.1. Taxonomy (GTDB): domain Archaea; phylum Halobacteriota; class Halobacteria; order Halobacteriales; family Natrialbaceae; genus Tc-Br11-E2g1. The sequence continues at coordinate 2,437 of LKNC01000150.1, read as the reverse complement.
GCGGCCGAGACAGCCCGATCGATGTCCGTGCTTTTTCCAGAGGAAACGGATGCGATCGGCATCGAAACGGCGGGGTCCGTCGTTTCGAACGTCGTTCCGTCTGCGGAATCGGTGGATTCGCCATCGATCCAGTGTTCGAACCTCAGGTCGGTCGTTGCCCGTTCGATCGCTTCGCTGTGGCGCTCTTTCATCGAATCCGCGGACGAGTGAACACTCATTTGACAACCCCCTGTTTGTACTTGGCAGACAAAGGCCTTCGGGGAAGTTATCGCGGGGTTGTCGATGAACATCACGAGCAAGGGCGTGTGGGTACCCGACTCGAATCGATCACCGAGACCGTTTCCGACCGGAGCCGTCGCAGTCAACCCACCGCGTTCTCCGCGAGATGTCTTACCAACGAATGAACATGTCAATAGTAAAAGATTGCCGGGGGAGAAAGGGCCTTACAACACCCTCGAGTAGCGTCAGAGTGAATAAGTGAGTACGGTCCCGAATCCGCTGCGGCTGGTAATCCTCTCTCTCGGACTCGGCCTGGCGCGATTGGGGCTGATCGACCGGGAGCGTGCAGTCCAGACTACCGTTCTGGCCTGGCCCCGGATCGTCACCGGCATCGCACGCATGTCGAAAAGCGCCGTCGACGTCGCGATGGTCGGTGTTGCGGTCGGCACGTCGGCCGTCGCCGGCGTCGGCTTTGCCGGCCCGTTCTGGGGGCTTGCCTTCGCGATCGGCGGCGGGGTCGCCGGTGGGACCATCGCGTTGGTCTCCCAGCGGTACGGTGCCGACGTCTACGACGAACTCGGTCTCGCGGTGCGTTCCAGTACGGTTCTCGTCATCGTCGTCAGCGCTCCGGTCGTCGCCGTCTTCTGGGCGTTCCCGTACGAACTCATCTCACTGCTGAGTACCAACGAGAGCGCGATCGAGTACGGCGCTCGGTACCTCGGAATCGTCGCGTTCGGGATCCCGTTTGCGGGGTTGAACCTCGTAGGTAGTCGCGTCCTCGTCGGCACGGACGACGCCTATACGGCGATGCAGGTCCGTGCCGGCGGTGCGTTCGCCAACATCGGCCTGAACGCCGTGTTCATCTTCGGTCTCGAGTGGGGTGTCGCCGGCGCGGCGCTTGGGACCGTCCTCTCGAACGCCGCGGTCACCGCCACGTTCGCCGCCGGTCTCTGTGCCGGCCGGCTCCCGGGTATCGGCGCGTTCCCGGTCCGTATCGATCCGATCGGCGCGTACCTCGACGGCGAGACCCTCCGTGACCTCGTTACGATCGGGCTTCCGGTCGGCGGCCGTAACCTCGTCTGGGTCGTTGCCGAGTTTCCGATGCTCGGAATCGTCGATCTCTTCGGCGAGAACACCGTCGCCGCGTTCGTCATCGCCCGTCGTATCTGGGGGGTGATGAATACACCCGGCTGGGGCTTTGGCCTCGCGTCCTCGAGTCTGGTCGGTCAATCCCTCGGCAGAAACGACGAGGACGTCGCCGAAGCCTACGGGCGTGACATCATCCGCTTTGCCGTCGCGACGTACATCGTTTCGGCCGTCCTTATCGCCGTCTTCGCCGAGCGGATCGTCGTGTTGTTCGCGGAGGAGCCGACGAGCGCGGAGATCCCCATTGCGATCGATCTGGTGTACGCGGCTTGCGTCGCTATCGTCTTCCAGGGCGTCGCCGGTGCCGCGGCGGGGCCACTCGACGCGAGCGGCGACACACGCGTGCCGTTTGCGAGTCAGTTCTTGGGCACGTTCTGTTGTGCGATACCGCTGGCGTACCTCGGAGCGACTACCGGGCTTGGCTACTGGGGGCTGTACCTGGCGTTTCTGGCGGAAACGACCGTCCCGGCCACGATCAACTACTGGCGGTTCCGAACCGACAGGTGGAAATCGATCAGCCGGGGGTACCGGCCCGAAACGACGGTCGCCGACGATTGATCCGCCGGCTTCTGCCGTATGGTGGGGACGACGGGTACCGACGGATCAGAACCGCTGATCCTCGGTATCGTAGAACCACTCCTCGGGGTAGGGATACCACCAGTCGTGAACCCGCGGGTCCCAGTCGATGACGCCCATCTTCGTCCGGCGGAACGCATCCAGCCCCTGACGGCCGAGTTCGCGACCGATACCGGAGTGTTTCCAGCCGCCGAACGGAATCGCGTCGTTGTCGATCATCGGGTTGTTGATCCAGACCATGCCCGCCTCCAGCGTCTCGTAGGCCCGCATCGCCTCCTCGAGGTCCGTAGTGAAAACCGACGCGCCCAGTCCGAACTCGGAGTCGTTCGCCTCGGCGATCGCGTCGTCGAAGCTCTCGACTCGACAGATCGGTGCGACCGGCCCGAACACCTCCTCGCGAACGACGGCCATCTCCGGGGTCACGTCGGTCAACACCGTCGGTTCGTAGAACCAGCCCGTCTCCTGTCCCGGCGGCACGCGCCCGCCACACTCGAGT
>LKNC01000149.1 GCA_001564255.1 Natrialbaceae archaeon Tc-Br11_E2g1 | reverse complement strand
TGCCGCCGATGTAGGTGGTGACGTCGAGTCCGGCCGCCTCGATCCTCCCGTGAAAGCCCTCACAGTCCTGTTTGGCGTGGCCATAGAGGGAGGAAACGAGTATCGCCTCGGCGTCGTGGGCTTTCGCGGCGTCGACGAACTCCTCCTGGGAGGTCTGGACGCCGAGATTGATGACGTCGAAACCGCCGGCCTCGAGGGCGTGCTCGAGGATGGTGATGCCAACGACGTGCGCATCGGAACCGATCACACCGAGGGTGACTTTGGGGGCCATGTCGGTACCCACACCGATGCGGTCCGACGGCATAAACCTAATGGTTTATCATGCACAACCGGACGCGATCGCCGGAGCGGCGAGTTCGGCGTGGTCCCGGAACCCCTATCGGCTTCCCAACCGACTCGTCGAGTATGACCGACCTCGCTTCCCGGGAGTGGCGGATCATTCGGGACGCCCCCCGGACGGGACCGATACAGATGGCACTCGAGGAAGTCGCCGGGCGGACGGCGATCGCGGAGGACGTCCGGACGGCCCGGGTCTATTCGTGGGAGCCGAGTACGCTCTCGCTCGGGTATGGCCAGCGAGCGGACTCCGTCGACTGGGAGTTTTGTGACCGGGCGGGGATCGACGTCACCCGCAGACAGACCGGCGGCGGCGGGATCTACCACGACCGCCACGCCGACATCTCCTATACCATCGTCGCCCCCGCCGAGGAGGTCCCGGGGGACCTGATGGACTGCTATGGGCTGTTCTGTGAGCCGATCCTCGAGGGCCTCTCGCGGATGGGCGTCGACGCCGAGTTCGCGAGTGCGAAACTCGAGGCCGTCCACGAACCCGCCTGTTATCTCCGGGACGTCCACCCCGCCCACGACGTGGTCGTTCCCGGTTCCGACGGCGAGGAGGGGCGCAAGATCAGCGGCAACGCCCAGTATCGGCGCACGGACGTCGTCATCCAGCACGGTTCGATCAGCTACGACCTCGAGGTGGACGCTCACCTCGGGGTCTTCGCCGACCACGACGTCTCGCCGGAGACGTTCGGAAAGCGGGTGACGAGCGTCCGCGAGCAGGCGGGGATCGATCGTGCGGAAGCCGTCGAGACGCTCGCGACGGCACTCGAGGAGTGGTGTGAGGCGAGTGCCGGCGAGTGGAGCGAGGGCGAACTCGAGGCCGCCCGCGACCTCGCCGCCCGCAAGTACGGGGCCGACGCGTGGGTGCGGGAGCGAGCGGACGACTCCGCACGGCCGTAGTCACCGAAGCCCACCGTCGACGACGGTTCGAAGTGTCTTTCATCCACCGGTACTGACCACTCCCCATGAACGTCGGTGCACACGTTTCGATTTCAGGGTCGCGGGTCGCTTCGGATACGGAGACGCCGCCGTACGACGACGTCCGCAACGCCGTCCACCGCCAGGTGGCCTTTGGCGGCAACTGCGGGCAGATCTTCACTACCTCCCCGCAGGTCTGGCAGGATCCCGACATCCCCGAGGAAGCGGCCGCGGGCTTTCGCGAGGAGAGCGACGAACTGCTCGAGGGCCCGTGGGTGATCCACTCGTCGTATCTCGTGAACCTCTGTACGCCAAAGGAGGACCTCCGTCGGAAGTCGACCGAGAGTATGCAGGCCGAACTCGAGGCCGCCGAGACACTCGGGGTCCCGTACGTCAACGTCCACCTGGGCGCACACACGGGGGCGGGCGTCGAGGGCGGCCTCGACAACGCTGCGGGCGTCATCGACTCCCTTTCGGTTCCCGAGGGCGTCCGGATCCTGATCGAATCGGACGCGGGAAGCGGGACGAAACTCGGCGGGGAGTTCGAACATCTGGCGGGTATCATCGAGCGCACCGAGACCGACATCGGGATCTGTATCGACACCGCCCACACCCTCGTCGCCGGGAACGATCTCACGACCCCCGAGGCCGTCGACGAGACCGTCGGCCGCTTCGACGACGAGGTCGGCCTCGAGTACCTGGAGTACATCCACCTCAACGACTCGAAACACGACGTCGGCACGCACAAGGACGAACACGCCCACATCGGCGAGGGCTACATCGGCGAGGACGGGATAGCCGCGATCGTCAATCACCCCGACCTCCGGGAGTTGCCCTTTGCCCTCGAGACGCCCACCGAGGACGGGCGTGGCTTCGCCTGGAACATCGAGACGGTCAAAGAACTCCGGGAACCCTAGACCCGAAATCGGCCGAGTACGCCCCGGGCGCCAGTATCCAGGGAACGATTCATATGGGTGCAGTATAAACGGAGCGCTATCGGCTATGGGAAAGATCACGTTCCGCGCGGACGAGGACCTCCTCGAGGAACTCGAGGCCGTCGACGCGTCGAAAAGCGAGGTGATGCGAGCGGCCCTCCGGGAGTACCTCGAGTCCCACGTCGACGGTGGGCACCGTAAGACGACGGCTCAGCCGGGCGCTTTCGGCCGCGAAACGTCGAGTATCGACGACCTCGTGGCGAGTCGTGTCGACGAACTGGTCGAACGGCGACTCACCGAGTTGCCGGAGGTGACCGTCTCCGTCTCCCTCGACGGGGAGCGTAAGACGGCGGGGAACCGCGTCGACGGGCGGACGGCGGCTGCCGACGACGTCGGCGGTGACAGCGGTGACCGCGAGTGTAAACAGTGTGGCGAGTGGGTCGACGACGACCACGTGTACTGTCCGAACTGCGGGGAGAAGACGGCGAACAGGCTGTTCTGTGAGTGTGGTGACGAGGTCCGGTCGGATTGGGCGTTCTGTCCGGGCTGTGGGCGTCGGACGCCGGCGGCGGACGTTCTCGACTCCGGGTGACTCTCACCGCCGTGACTGTCGTATTACAGTGAAAGTCATCCCGGGGAAACTTTTATGGTGTATGACAGGGTTGTCTCTTAGTGCGTAAGACGGTCGTCTTACACGGGCCGCCTGGAGGGGCGAACCCTCCACAGTCTGGTGGTTCTGTGTAAGACACGGTGCGTCTGACAGGGGCGCTCACCGTCTTACCCAGCAGGGGAATACAACCATGGAGCGTGTGACACTACGAATCCCGAAACAGCAAGTAGAGGAGGTCGAACGACTGGTCGATTCCGGCGAGTTCCCGAATCGCAGCGAGGCGATTCGATCCGCCGTCCGCGAGATGATAAACGACCAAGAGGAATGTCGCCAACACGAGACGAACGAACGCGGCCTGGCGAAGGTGTGAACCGATGCAAGATATCGTCCAAGACGCCCTAGAGAACGCCGAGGAGGAGGCCCGCGAGATGAAAGCCGGGATGGACGACGACGAGTTCGGGGACCCCCGCATCGTCATCGTCGGCTGTGGCGGTGCAGGCAACAACACGATAAACCGGCTGTACAACATCGGCGTCGACGGCGCCGAGACGGTCGCGATCAACACGGACAAACAGCACCTGAAGATGATCGAGGCCGAGACGAAGATCCTGGTCGGCAAGTCCCTGACCAACGGGCTCGGTGCGGGCGGTGACCCGTCGATGGGCGAACGTGCGACCGAGATGGCCCAGGGCACGATCAAGGAGGTCCTCGGCGAGGCGGACCTCGTGTTCGTGACCGCGGGTATGGGCGGTGGTACCGGCACGGGTGCCGCCCCCGTCGTCTCGAAGATCGCCAAAGAGCAGGGCGCGATCGTCGTCGGCATGGTCTCGACGCCGTTTAACGTCGAGCGTGCCCGCACCGTCAAAGCCGAGGAAGGGCTCGAGAAACTCCGGGAGAAAGCCGACTCGATCATCGTCCTCGACAACAACCGACTGCTCGAGTACGTTCCGAACCTCCCGATCGGCAAGGCGTTCTCGGTGATGGACCAGATCATCGCCGAGACGGTAAAGGGGATCAGCGAGACGATCACCCAGCCGAGCCTGATCAACTTGGACTACGCCGACATGTCCACTATCATGAACCAGGGCGGCGTCGCGGTCATGCTCGTCGGCGAAACCCAGGATAAAAACAAGACGAACGAGGTGGTCAAGGACGCGATGAACCACCCGCTTCTCGACGTCGACTACCGCGGGGCGTCGGGTGGGCTCGTCCACATCACCGGCGGCCCCGACCTCACGCTCAAGGAGGCCGAAGGGATCGCCGACAACATCACCGAACGCCTCGAGGCCAGCGCGAACGTCATCTGGGGTGCCCGCATTCAAGAGGAGTACAAGGGCAAAGTACGCGTCATGGCAATCATGACAGGCGTCCAGAGCGCCCAGGTGCTGGGGCCGACGACCCAGAAACAGGCCGATAAGTCCCGGGCGAGCATCGAGGACGTACGCGACGTCGACTTCGACGCCAGCAACGACCTCGAGGCGGGGAACTTCGGCGCTCAGAGCGACGGCGGCCGACGCGAACTCGAGAAACGAAACGGCGTCGACGTCATCCGCTAGCGCCGACCGTCCCCCCTCAGGAGGGCGGTGTCAGACGTCGGACGGTGTCGTCACCACCCAACTCACGGCCGATTGACACTCATCGAAGGCGTCAAGTTGATACCGCGGGAGGGCATGGTTCCGGCACGATATGTCGTCTCCGCCCGTGGCACCCCCCGGCGACCTCGACTCCACAGTCGCGGCCGTCGATCCGACACTCGTCGTCGCGCTCGCGGGCGGACTCTCCGGGACGGACGCTCTCGCGTGGCTCTCGATCGGGGCGTTCGTCCTCGCACTCGGTCTCGCCTGGAACGGCGTCGCCGACGTTCCCCGGTACGTCGCAGCGGCGGCGTGGGTGCTGTTCGGCGTCTTCTGGCTGTCGATGGTGCCGTACTACTACTACGACGCACAGAGTCCGTTACAGACGGTTCTCGCACTGGCGGCCCTGCCGCTGTGTGCCTACACCGGCTATCTCCTCTTTGGCGGCCGGGAGTCGCTTTTCTTGCTCACGAAGGCCGTCGCGATCATGGGGATCATCTACCTGCCGGCGGAGACGATCCCGTTCGTCCGCCGGTGGCTGATCGAGACGGTCGCCGTCCAGACTCACTGGGGGATGGAACTGCTCGGGCACAGTCCCGGAATCGACGAGGCCGTCAACGGGTACGAGAGTCGCTTCGACTTCGATCCGGACGAGACCGTGACGGGCCGGACGACCTACATCGTCATGGCCTGTACCGGCATCGGCAGCATCTCTATTTTCGGCGGCCTGATCGCCGCCGTCAAAGCCCCCCTGGGTCGGAAACTCACCGCGTTCGCCATCGCGGTCGGCGTCATCTGGATCCTCAACCTCGCGCGCAACGTCTTCGTCGGACTCGCCTCCCCCTGGGGGTGGTTCCAGTACGAACCGCTGATATACGTGACCACGGAACTTATGGGCGCACCCGAGAGCCAGACCTCTTACCTGGTCGCGCACAACTTCATCGCCCAGCTGCTCGCCGTCGTCGCGCTCGTGGCCATCACCTACCTCCTCGTGAGGATCCTCCCGGAGATCCTCGAACCCCTCGAGGACGTCCTCTTTATCCTCACGGGCAACGAATACGACCTGGCCGACGCCCTCGACACTGACGTGCGTGCGGACGGCGGCCGTGAGAAATGACCGACGTCGACGTCCCCTTCACCTTCCGCGATCGGGCGCTTTACCTCCCGACGGCACGGGCGCTCGTCGTCGCCGACCTCCACCTCGGGCGGGCGGCCGCCTCGAACGTCGACGCGCCGGTAGACGACGCCGGGGACGTGATCGCCCGTCTCGAGGGGGTACTCGAGGTGTTCTCGCCGGAGACGGTCGTCGTCGCGGGGGATCTCCTCCACTCGTTTTCCCGTGTTCCCCGTGGCGTCGAGGAGGCGGTCGGGGCACTCCTCGCGACCGTCGAGGGCGCGGACGCGACGCTGGTCGTCACCCCGGGGAACCACGACGGGACCCTCGAGGCGGTCTACGACGGTCGGGCGGTAGAGGAGTACCGCCTCGAGGACGGGACGGTCGTCTTACACGGCCACGAACCCCCCGAAGCGACGGGCCGGCGGTACGTGATCGGACACGACCACCCGGCGCTGTCGGTCGACGGGCGGAAACGGCCCTGTCTGCTCTACGGCCCGGGGACCTACGAGGGCAGTGACGTGGTGGTTCTGCCGGCGTTTACGCGACTCGCCCCGGGCTCGACGGTGAACCGAAAGCGTGGGGAAGATTTCCTGACGCCGCTGGTCGACGACCCCGACGCCTTCTACCCGGCACTCCGGGACGAGTGTGGGAGGACGCTGTGGTTTCCGCCGCTCGGGGAGTGTCGGCGGCTGCTGTAGGCGGTCAGCGAACGACCGTCACCGGCATCGGTGCACGGCGGACGACCGTCTCGGCGACGCTCCCGAGTAACACCCGCGAGATCCCCGACCGGCCGTGGCTGCCGACGATGATCTCGTCGACACCCTCGGCCTCGGCGACTTCGACTATCCGGCGGGCCGGCTGGCCGATAGCCGTCTCCGTCCGGAACTCGAGGTCGGTAGTGTCGACGAGGTCGTCGACGTCCGCGCGGACCTCCTCGTCGGTCTTCGATTCCATCTCTTTGAGCTTCTCCCTGGCGAGGTTGATCCCCGCGCCGGTCGAGCCCTCGGCGGCCTCGATGACCCGCAGGAGGACGATTTCCTCGTCCGCGTGGTCGTCTACCGCGCGTTTCAGGGCCTTCCGGGCGGGCTGGGAACCGTCGTACGCGACGAGTACTGCCATAGCCGGGGTTTTTCGCGGGGGAGTATAAACCCGGCCTACCCGAGGTCCTCGAGGGCCGCCCGTGCCGCCTCGTGGCCGCTTTCGATCGCCCCCTGGATCGAGGACCACTGCGTGTAGTCTCCGGCGAGGTACATCGAACCGTCGGGGTCGCGAACGTCGGGTAACTCGTCGTGGATTCCCGGCGGCTGGGCGAACTGGGCGAAGTCGACCCGCTCGGTCGAACGGACCTCGAGACGGGCAAACGCCTACTCCTGAACACGGGCGAGGAGGGGCCAAACCAGGTCGTCCCCCACAGCGAGGTCGCCCCCGAGTACGCACCCGAGGACGCGACGCTCGTGAGCG
>LKNC01000148.1 GCA_001564255.1 Natrialbaceae archaeon Tc-Br11_E2g1 | reverse complement strand
GCTCGAGGGTCGCCTGTGGGATCTCCGCGCCGCCGGCTTCGGGACCCATACAGGCGGCGAGGGCGCTCGCCCCGCCGATGGCGACGGCGGAACGAACGAACGACCGACGGGAGATACCGCGCGAACGGGCCATAGCTGGTAGTGGGGCTAGGACCTAATGGGAATTGTGGTGGCGGGGGAGTCTGCAGGCGTCTACGACGACGGGTAACGCGAGACCACCCCGGCGAACGAGTCCGTGACGGGCCCGGTTTTTATCGATCCGGCGGCGACACTGTAACTGTGAACTGGCGTACACTGGCGGCGAAATACGACATCCCGTACCGGGGACTGCCCGATCTCGACTCCGGTAGACAGTACGGACTCGACGACGTACCGATGCTCCTCGAGTGTCTTCGCTCGCGGTACTACCTCAACAGGGAGGTCGCAGCCAGGCACCTCGGCCACGTCGCAAATCGTGCTCGGGGGAACCATCGCGTCGAAAGGGAACGAGCGAAAGACGTCCTCGAGCCGGCGGTCGACGAACTCGAACCGCTGCTTTCGGACGAGTCCCCGCGGGTCCGGCGGGCAGCGGCGGGCGCACTCGCCGAATTGCGGACGTATTTTCCCGAACGGATCCCACAATCCGTCGACGATCGCCTCGAGTAATACTACTGGACAAAACGGTTTACACTCGATCGCACTCGAACGGCCGGCGGCGCGCCGTGAGACGCGATCGAGTGTTCACTGACTTTTCTCCGGCAGTATAAGGCCCCGCCGGGTCGGCGTCGTAGCTCATGCTCTCGAACGAGTTCGCTCGGCGTTCGGTCCCGGACGTCGTCACGGCGGACGGTCGGTTTTAGGTAGGACGCCCACAGAACAGTAGGTTTATCAAGCGCACGGCGGAAGTCACTTCTAAGATTACTCATCGTCTTATGGCAGGAAATCGACAACCGGAGGTGAACATCGGACTCGTCGGCCACGTCGACCACGGCAAAACGACGCTGGTCCAGGCATTGAGCGGTTCGTGGACGGACCAACACAGCGAAGAGATGAAACGCGGCATCTCGATCCGTCTTGGCTACGCTGACGCGACGCTACGCCGGTGTCCCGACCTCGAGGAGCCCGAGTGTTACACCGTCACAGAGGAGTGTCCGGACGGTTCAGCGAGTGAACCGGTACGGACCGTTTCGTTCGTCGACGCGCCGGGTCACGAGACCCTGATGGCGACGATGCTCTCTGGGGCGTCACTGATGGACGGGGCCGTGCTGGTCGTCAGCGCGAGCGAGTCCGTCCCCCAGCCCCAGACCGAAGAGCACCTGATGGCACTCGACATCATCGGCATCGAGAACATCGTCATCGCCCAGAACAAAGTCGACCTGGTCGACGCCGACCGGGCCCGGCGCAACTACGAACAGATCCAGGAGTTCGTCGAGGGGACCGTCGCGGAGGGTGCCCCGGTCGTCCCGGTCTCGGCCGGACAGGACGTCAACATGGATCTGCTCATCTCTGCGATCGAAGCGGAGATTCCCACGCCCGACCGGGATCCCGACACCGATCCGCGGATGTTCGTCGCCCGCAGTTTCGACATCAACAAGCCGGGGACGACCTGGGAGGAGCTCACCGGCGGCGTCCTCGGGGGCAGTCTGGTTCAGGGCGAACTCGAGGACGGTGAGGAAATCGAGATCCGTCCCGGCCGAGAGGTCGAGGAAGGCGGTCAGACCGGCTACGAGCCGATCCGGACGACGGTTCGATCCCTCCAGGCCGGCGGTGAGAACGTCGACACCGCCACCCCCGGTGGCTTACTCGGTGTCGGGACCGCACTCGATCCGGCCCTGACGAAAGGCGACGCACTCGCCGGCCAGATCGCGGGGCCACCCGGAACGCTCCCGCCGACCTGGGACTCGTTTACCATGGACGTCGACTTGCTCGAGCGGGTCGTCGGTGCCGAGGAGGGCGAGACGGTCGACGACATCTCGACCGGCGAACCGCTGATGATGACCATCGGCACGGCGACGACCGTCGGTGCGGTGACCTCCGCTCGAGACGATGAGTGTGAACTGAGTCTCAAGCGGCCGGTCGCCGCCGAACCTGGCTCGAAGATCGCGATCAACCGCCGCATCGGCGCTCGCTGGCGACTGATCGGCGTCGGAACGCTCAAAGACTGATCGATGACCTCGCGGATTGCCCTGGACACGAGTGCGCTCATGATGCCGGTCGAACTCGACGTCCGGCTGTTCGAGGAACTCGACAGGATCCTCGACGCCTACGAGTCGGTCACCCCCCAGCCGGTACTCGAGGAACTCCGGCGACTGTCGGAGAAAGGGGGGACCGAGGGCACCGCGGCGAACGTCGGACGGGACCTGGCGACCGACCGCTGTCTGGTCGTCGATACCGAAGCGTCCTACGCCGACGACGCACTGGTCGAACTCGCCCGCGAGGGCCTCACAGAGTACGTCGTCACGAACGACCTCCCGCTTCGCGACCGTGTTCTCGAGGAGAACGTACCGGTAATTGCATTACGCGGGAGAAACAAACTCGCAGTTACTCAACCATAGAATGTACAAACGGGTCAGATTGAAGGATACGGTGGAGGTACCGCCACGGGAACTCGGCGACGTCTCGCCACAGCTCGTGAAGCGACTGCTTCAGGAGAAACTCGAGGGCCGGATGGACGAACAGGTCGGCAGCGTCGTCTCCGTCACCGAGGTCCACGACATCGGCGAGGGGACGGTCCTGCCCAACCGGCCGGGGGTCTACTACGAGGCGGAGTTCGACGCCGTCACGTTCGACCCCCAGATGCAGGAAGTCGTCGACGGCACCGTCGTCGAAGCCGTCGAGTTCGGTGCGTTCGTCGGCATCGGGCCGGTCGACGGATTGCTTCACGTCTCACAGATCTCCGACGAGTACCTCGCTTTCGACGGCGAGAACCAGCGGCTGGCTTCCAACGAGTCCGACCGCGCACTCGGCGTCGACGACGCCGTCCGCGCACGGATCGTCACGAAAAGCATCGACGAACGCAACCCACGCGATTCGAAGATCGGCCTCACGGCCAAACAGCCCGGCCTCGGCAAACACGGCTGGCTGAAAGAAGAACGCGAGAAACGCGAAGCCACGGCGGGTGAATAAGATGGCATCGAACCGTCTCGTCTGCCGGGAGTGTCACCTGGTAAACGACGCCGACGCCAACACCTGTGAGTCCTGTGGCTCCTCGTCGCTGACCGAAGACTGGGCCGGCTACGTCGTCATCTCCCACCCCGAGGAAAGCGAGATCGCCACGGAGATGCAAGTCACCGAACCGGGAGCCTACGCGCTGAAGGTCCGCTGACGTGACTCGAACAGACGACTCCTCGAGCGCCGACGAGTCGTTGCTGGTTCTGCCCGACGAGCGTCGCGACGACCTCAAAGATCCCTTCGGACCCGTCGAGACCGACGCCGAGACCCTCCTCGAGGCCGTCTGCGGCCCGCTGATCACCGTCGGCGACGTCGTCACCTACCACGTCCTCGAGGCCGACCGCGACCCGGACGTCGCCATCGTCGACGGCCGGACGAAACGCGAGGCCGTCGACGAGGAGATCCGCGAGGTGGTCGCGACGGGGGCGGGCCTCGAGGTCGAGAACCCGCCAGCGACGATCACAAAAGCGGCTCTGGAGGCGTTTCGTGAGGCTCTCGACGCCGAGGTGCCGACCACCGTCCTCGTCGACGGCGAGGAAGACCTGCTCGCGCTGCCGGCGATCGTCGCCGCCCCGGAGGGCGCAAGCGTCGTCTACGGCCAACCCGAGGAAGGAATGGTCCACGTCCGCGTCGACGCGGAAACCCGCGAGGAGGTTCGACGGCTGCTCGAGGGCTTCGAGGGAGACCTCGAGGCGCTGTGGGCGATACTCGAGTGAGACGGTCTGTTTATTAACCGATATCGGTCGAGGTCAGGGCCGCCCGACGCTCCAGGTGGCGACCGCGAGCGAGGCGAGCCCCCAGACGAGTAACCCGGCGATACTCGCGATGGGTGCTGCCGTCTCCGGGCCGGTGCCCGCGGCGACGACGACGACGCTCTCGAGGACCAGCCCCCGGAACGCACTCAGTGGGCTGAGCGCGAGTGCATGTAGCAGGCTGGTTTCGGCCAGGAACCCGGTCGAGAGCCCGTAGACCAGGAGCAAGTCCAGGCCGACCAGCAAGACGACCAGCGCGACCACGGCGAGCGCTAACGCGCTTCTTGCGGCGCTTGCGACCGCCGAGATCGCGATCGCGACCGCGAGAACGACCAGCGCGAAGAGGATCGCGAGGACGATCAGCCGCACGAACAGGATCGGCGAGTCCGCGCCGCCGTGGGTCGCGTAGATCGGCGAGGCGTCGGTATCACTGAGCGCGATCGCTCCGCCGACGAACCCGAGTGGGACGAGGACGGCGGCGATCAGGCCGACGGCCCGCCCGAGGTAGACGCCCACGACGATCTGCCAGGCTTTTACCGGATAGGTCTCGAGGACGTCCAGTTCCCCCCGACGTTCGTCGCCGAGGACGGCCCGGTAGCCGAAAGCGACCGCGACGATCGGGACGAGCAACTCGAGGGGGGTAAGCAGGTCGACGGTGGTCGCGACGTACCCCGCACCCAGACCACCACCGACCCAGGCGGCACCGAGCAAGACGGCGGTGAGCGCGAACCCGAGCAAGAGGAACGTGCGGGTCCGGACGACGGTCCGGAGTTCACGCGCGAAGATCGTTCGCAGGAGATGACTCGCGTCGGGCGTGATCCGTGCGTCGGTGTCGACGCTCACGGCGGCTTCCTCGGCCGTGCCGGCGGCCATCCCGTCGCCACGTCCGGTTTCCCCGCTCATGCGGTATCACCCTGGACGCGGACGGTACCGGCCTCGGCGACGGTCGATGCCTCGAAGGCGTCGAAAAGCGAGTCGGCCTCGAGTCGCCGGCAGATCTCCGCGGGCGTGCCGGTCTCTTTGATCTGTCCCTCGTCGATCAGGACGACCCTGTCGGCGTTTCGTTCGACGAGTGCGAGGTCGTGTGAACTCAGGAGAACGGCGGCACCGGTCTCGGTGATCGAACCGGCGACGTCGTAGACGTGGAGGCTCATCCCCGGGTCGAGGCCGCTTCCGGGCTCGTCTAGGACCACGACCGGCGGATCGCCGATCGTCGCCTGGGCGATGCCGACGAGGCGGGTCATCCCGCCCGACAGCGCCTCGACGTTCCGGTCGGCGGCGTCCTCGAGGCCGACCTGCTCGAGGTGGTCTAACGCTTCGGTCTCGTCGTCCCCGACCAGCGAGGCGTAAAACGAGAGGGTCTCCTGGACGGTGAAGTCCGGCCGAAACTCCGGATGCTGTGGGAGGTAGCCGATCGGCCGGGCGGTTTCGGGACCGTTGTAGTGGACGGCCCCATCGGTGGGTTCTAACAGGCCGGTGAGGACGCCGATCAGGGTCGACTTCCCGGCGCCGTTGGGCCCGATTAGCGCGGTCACTTCGCCCGGTTCGATCGTGAGGGAGACGTCCTCGAGTACCGAGACGTCCCCGTAGGATTGGTCGACGTTCTCTGCTCTGAGTATCGGTGGTTGTCCTGTCATGGGTTCGTGTCCGTACCGCAGTTGGTCTCTTCTGTGACCCACTCCCACTCCGATTGGGCGAGTAGGTCGGGGTTCGCGGGTTCACACAGCGGGGCGGTGTCGGTGATGCTGCCGGATCTGGCACCCGGGACGCTCGCCTCGAGGCCGGCGACGGCGTCGAGCGCCGACGAACGGGCGAGGTTGGGGGTGCCGTCGACGTAGTGGAGACGCTGATCGACTCCGTCGGTCGGGGAGTAGGACCGATCGAGGGTCGGTCCGGTGGGCTCACCGATGGCACCGTGCCAGTAGTTGCCCGTCCCGTCGTGTGTGTAGATCCGCAGCGGGCCGAAGGTGGTGTGTGCGTGCTGGCCGTTCCCGACGAAGTCGTTGTCGACGACGCGGTTGGTCGGGAGGACGGCGTCGGCGTTCAGCCCCTCGATGTTCCCGGCCAGGACGTTGCCCTCGTAGATCGTATTGGCCGCGTCGGCTCTGATCCCGAGGTCGTTGCCCTCGAGGAGGTTATCTGCGACGTACGAGTCCGTCCCGCCGGGAATGAGCCCGATCGGGTTGTCCCGGAAGGTGTTTCCGACGATCGCGTTCCGTTCCGGGCCGGTCATGACGTAGAACCCGACCCTGTCTTGATCTTCGACCTCGTTGTCGGCGACCGTCGAGTCGGACGTGTACATGAAGTGAATGCCAAAGCGTCCGTCGCGCAGTTCGTTGTCACGGATGACGATCCCGTCGGCCTGGTGGGTGTAGACACCGTCCCTGCCGCCGACGATCTCCGATTCCTCGACCACGCTGGGTGAGTACATCGCGAGCACACCCATAAAGCCACCCTGCCAGTCGTCTGACCCCTCGATATCGACCGACCGGACGACGCTGTCGGGGCTCCTGTTCAAGAACACGCCGTTGGCCGGCGTGTCGATCCGGACGTCCTCGATCAGGGCCCCCTGCGCACCGGACGCCTCGATGCCGGAGTCGGCGTTCCCGTACTCGATTTCGACGGCGTCCTCCCAATCGTCCGGGATGTCGTCCGGGTCGCTTGCGTGGACGTCCCCGTCGCCGTCGAACTCGTCCTCGTCGTCCCTGATCGCACCACCGACACCGGTAATATCGAAGCCGGTGATCGCGGCACGATCGGCGGTGAGCGTAGCGACGGTCTCGTTACCGTCGCCATCGAGTGTCGCGCCCTCGCCGGCGAGCGTGATCGGTTTGTCGATCTCGACCGTCTCGTTGTACGTCCCCTCGGGGACGACGACGGTCGTTCCGTTGTCGGCCTCCTCGATCGCCTCCCCGACCGTCTCGGGGCCGTCCTCGCTTCCGACCTCGACGGAGACGGGGCGTTCGTCTCGATCGAGCAACGGTCGGGAGTCGGCGACTAACCCGTCGGCCCACTGCATCTGGTCATCGAACCGGTCGCGAACGACCTCGGCGTCGTCGACCCCGAAGTCGGTCTCGAGGACCTCCGTCCAGCTCATCACCTCGCCGCCGTACTCCCCG
>LKNC01000147.1 GCA_001564255.1 Natrialbaceae archaeon Tc-Br11_E2g1 | reverse complement strand
TTTTCGCCAGGTTCCGTGGCTTATCGATCGACCGCCCCTGCAGGTCCGCGATATGGTAGGCAAACAGCTGCAAGTAGACGGTCGCCACGATCGGCGTCAGGTCACCCAGCGGGGAGACCTCGAGGGCGACGTCTACCGTTCCGGGGTCGACCGTCCCGTCGGTCACGAGCGCCAGCGGCCCGTGTTTCAGCTCCCCCGCGGCGAAGCCTTCGGCGTGGTCGTAGGCGATCTCCTTCAACTTGAGTGCGCCCTCGAGGGCAACGGGGTACCCCAGGCTGCCGGCCGATGAAGAAGTACGCCCGCGAACCGACGAAGCGTTCGGCGGCCTCGAGGACGGTCGATTCCTCGTCCAGTACTTGCTGGACCGCGCCGGGTAACCCACGCAGGTCCTCTAGGATCTCCCGTGTGCCGGCCGCCGAGAGCGTCCCCCGTTTGCGTCCCACCGCAACGGCAAGCAGTGCAAGCGTCGTCACCTGTGAGACGAAGGTCTTCGTCGCGGCGACGCTGACGCGGAGTTCACCTACGAATACGACTTCGGCTCGACGACCACCCTTGAGATCCGCGTCGTCGACATTGGCGGCTGGGACCTCGAGGCGTTCGCGGAACGGGGAACCGACGCCATCGAGACGGGACATGACGGGATCGTGCTGCTCGCACGAAACCACGAGCCGGAGATCACGTGTGGCTCCTGTGGCGGGTCGGCGTCAAAAGTCTGTCAGACCTGGCTGTGGGAACGCGGCTCCGACGCCTGGCTGTGCGAGGCGTGTGCCGACGCACACGAAGACGACTGTGATCGGCCGACCTACCTGCCGAAGGTCAACTCCCCGCGAACCGGCATCTGTGCATACACGGGATCGCCGATAGACGGCTAGGTCTCTCGCCAGATCGTCGGGAGTATAATCCGGACGTGAGAACGGACGACTCCCAAGGTACATTTCACCAGTTCTTCATAGGTTTCCGTACAGCCAATGGCTGAGAAACAAGAGCCACCACTGACCGAGACGGCGATTCGGGACCTCACCCGCTCGAAATCGTACGAGAGAGGTGAATCGTACTACGAGCGTGGGGCAGTCGATGCTGTTGTCCGTCGGGGTACTCAGTTGCGAGCGGAGGTCGAGGGAAGCCAGTACCAGCCCTATTCGGTGACCATCGAGTTCGACGAGGCGGGTATCGCCCACACAGCGTGTACCTGTCCCTACGATTACGGCGGGATCTGCAAACATCGTGTCGCTGTACTGTTGACGTATATCCGTGACCCCGACCGGATTACACACGGGCAACCGATCTCGGAGCTGATCACACAGGCCGAACGGGAGACACTGGAAGACGTTCTCGTCGAACTCGTCGACCGCCGTCCGGAGCTCGCCCAGTGGGTCGAAACCCGCCTCCAGACCAGTGCGGTAGCCGACGAGGCAACGGCGTCATCGACGGTGTCGGTCAACCTGAACTCGGTTCGTGCGCAGGCCGAACATGCGCTTCCAAAGCCGGGCCAGCGAGGCCACAGCGACGCCTACGCCGAAGCGCAGCGCATGGCAGAACAGCTGGACGAGTTACTCGAACAGGTGCGGATCGCCCTCGACGCTGGCGACGGAGAAACCGCACTCGACGTTCTTCGCGTCGTCACCGAGGTGCTGGTAGAGGAGCACTGGACTGGTCTGTTACCACACGACGTTCCCACCGTGTACGAGACGATCGGTGACCTGTGCGATCTGTTCACCGAGGCACTCCTCACGACCGATCTGGACGGGAACGAACGGGAAGAGTGGGAACGGCGTCTCAGAGAGTGGGATAGTGATACCGTGTTCCGTCACTTCATGGGCAGGCCGATGCTCGGACCCGCCGCCGATGCAGCGCTCGAGGGATGGGACGACGATCGCATCCAGCAAGCGATGCAGGGAGCGTTCGACCACGGCGAGTTCTGGGAGGATAGCTCGGGCTGGTACGATGAGAGCGTTATCGATGCCCGTCTCGATGTCCTCGAGAACCGCGGGGACATCGACGGGTATCTCAACCTCTCTCTGGCAACGGGGCACGATACCGCTCATGCAACGATGTTGGTGTGGGACGGACGGATCGAAGACGCGATCGAGTACGGAATCGATCATCTGTTGACACCGGAGACGCTGTTCGAGTTGGCCAGGACACTCCGGGAGAACGGCGAGACGACCGCAGCTCTCACGGTTGCCGAACACGGGCTGACGGTCGACGGATACCTGCGGGGTGAACTCGCGACGTGGCTCCGTGACTGTGCATCCAGCGCTGGCGAAGACGAACTCGCACTGGAGGCGGCCATCGTCGCGTTCGAGGAAAACCCGTCACTGAGTGCGTACCAGGCGGTCGAAGAGATCGCCAGTGATGACTGGGAACGTGTTCGAGACGAGTTACTCGCGGTCGCTCGCCAGCGTTCTGATCGATACGTCAGTGGGACCGTCGAGGTCTTCCTCCACGAGGGGCTGTACGACGAGGCCATCGAACTCGCCGACGCGTCCGGCAGAGCCGACGTAATCGAACAGGTCGTCGAGGCGGTCAGCGAACAGCGACCGGAATGGGCGATAGAAGTCTGCAAAGCACAGGCAGCGCCGATTATCGAGGACGGTCAGCACGATCGATACCGGACGGCTGTACGATGGCTCGAACGTGCGGGAGACGCAGCACGGGACGCGAACCAACTTGCCGAATGGCGCTCCGATGTCGAAACGATCCGGGAAGAACACTATCGAAAGTACAAATTACGGCCAATGCTGGACGATCTGTTGGACGATTTTGCATAGCATATGCCGAACGAAATGGTTCAAAGCGTTATGTCATCGAACGTCCAGTCAGCCGGCAGTTCGGCCGCGAGACCACAGTCGACGACGAGATCCCGGAGCCGTTCCCGAACGCCGGGTTCCCAGTCGAATCCCTCGTCGTCGAGTTCGGGATAGACGCCCTCCCAATCCCAGTGGTCACTCGAGTCGGGGTACTCCCCACGCTCGATCGATGCGAGGCCACGTAACGCCGTGACTGGATCGGAGACGACGCCGGCAGTAGACGCCTCCTCGAGGAGGTCCACCGTCGCCCACTGGTCGGCGTGCATGGCCTGTTCGATGGCTCCTCCGAACCAGATGGCGTATTCCCCATCGACGATCGCTTGCAGGTTCTCCTCGACGGGATGGTCTGGGTGGCCGATTCCCCAGCCGTAGCTCATCGACTCGATCCAGGCCCCCTCGTCGTCCGGGCTGCGATGGAAGGGCAACTGGAACTCGAGTGCACGCTGAGGGATTGCCTCGACCCCGTCCTCAAGTCGCGTTCGAACCAGCTGTTGGCCGGTGACGGTCGTGAGAACGTGACTAATGTGAGCGTAGTCCTCGAACTCGCTTCGGTCCGGATACGCGTTTTCAGGAACGTCGGCGTAGGTCTCGAGGTCGAACGTCGCCGTCGGCCAGTACGCCTCAAGGACGTCGAGCAGGAACGGCCATCCCTCCGCCCGGACTGCTTCGTCCAGTGTGGCGACCGCTGACCCGTAGAAGACACGGTGGAACCCGTTGTAGCTGTCGTCCTCGTCGCGCCGGCGCCGTTGCCACTCCTCGGTGAGGTGGCGCTCGTAGTGGGCGAGTGCCTCGTAGACAGCCCCGAGGTCGTCCGCGCCGGCACGCTCGAGTGCGTCGGTCAGTGCCGAGGAGGCCGCTCGTTTCGCGGATAGGTTCTCCTCGCGCTCGAGTTTTCGGATGCGGGCCATTTCTTCTTGTGCTTCTTTCTCCCACTCTCTCGCAGCTGCTTCCTCGTCTTCTGGGCAGTCGTGCATCCGAAGCGACGAGAGCGTCTCGAAGTTCTCGCCACAGTCCTCACAGGTGTGTGCCATTTACTATCGACGACGCAGCCCCGCGAGGTAAACCCACAGGCCGGCGGCCGAAACGGACGGAGCCACTTTTATCACCTGTTCCCGACGATAGATGTAAAATGATTACCGACGACCACCGACCGAACCTCGTCGACGCGCTTCCCTCCAGACCACTCCACCACGAGACGGTCAAGGAACTGGGCGAATCGGACCGCACGGTCGGGACGATGCCGATCAAGAGCCGGTTCAACGACGTCGTCACCGAATTCCTGCTCATCCTCGAGAGCGGAACGTACGCGATCGCGTTCGATCCCGAGACGGAAACGTGGTCCGTCCTCGAGTCCAAAGGCCACGAGGCGATGCGTGATCCGGACGTCGAAGAGGAACTGTTCTCGACGCTCGAGGGGTGGCGAGAAGAACACGTCCTCGAGTATCTCGTCGACAACGACCTCCTGCCGACGTTCGTCCTCGAGTGACACGCTCCAGTTTCCGACGACCGAAAAGCTGTTTCGACGCCCCTGCGTCCTCTCGCCCGTGCCTACGTTCGCCCGCTCCGGCTCAGGGAAGTGGCACGTCGTCGGTCCCGACGGCTGTCGGTACGGCCGGGAGTTCGACGACGAAGATGCCACACCCGACGAGACCGTCACTGCCACCGATATCGTCGCCTACGAACCGCCCGAGGAACCCGATAACTCAGCTGGGTCGGTCTCGATCTCGCTGTCGATGGGGGGCAGTTCGTTCCCGCGAGGACGGACCGACGACCAGCGCCTCGTCCTCCCGGCCGCCATCGAAGACAGCGACGCCGGGCTCTGTGGCTCGTGTCGCTCCGAACTCGAACGTCATCAAAAATACCGATCGCGGATCATCACCGGACTCAAACTGGTGACGACGCGCCGCGATATCGACTGGGAGCAAACCGACCACGAAGCCCGCCGGGCCTGTGACTGGTGTCGTGCCCACGAGTCGACGACCTACCGTGGCCTCGAGTCGACGGTCTGTCCGGTCTGTCGACGGCTGTTCGAGACGCCACTGGGTGAGCCGGCCGGCGACGACGCCCCCGACACCGACCGTCTTCCCGAAACGCCCACGAGAGCGGTCGAGCCGATCGTCTTCGGTACGACACTTCCGGGATACGACCCAACCGACCTGATCGGGAGCAACCGCCCACTGATCAAGTACCGCGAGAAACACAAGTACGCCAATCTGGTCTTCGAACTCGAGCGCACCGGCCACGGCTTCACGGCCGAGGGAATCGCCGCATTCGAGGACGTCCGTGACGACTACGCCGAACAGGTCGCCTCCAGTGACGACCACCAGACCGAGGTCTCCCTCGAGGTCGGCATGACACCACGTACCATAACCCTCGAGGGGATCCTCCCAGCGGACCACGTGGACGTGATCGACGCGAGCTGGGACGTCGTAACCGACCCGACCTACTGGTTCCCGCTCGGGTGGCCCCAGCAGGGGTACATCCACCGCCGGGCGGCAGATCCCACGATACCGGGAGACGATCCGGTCGTCGATGAGTTTCCACGGCTCAGAACACGACAGCCATCCACAACAGTCGATACCGAGACACTTCGCTCGATCACCGAGCCCGGTCGCTACCAACGAGGTGAACGCTACTACGAACAGGGCGCTGTGACCGATATCGAACGCGTCGACGATCGCCTCGAGGCGACGGTCCAGGGAAGCCGTCCCTACGACGTTCAGGCCACGCTCTCGAACAGCAACTACGTCGAGGGGTGGTGTAGCTGTCCCGACGACGCGGCCACGTGCAAACACATCGTCGCAGCCGTACTGGCGAGTGGCGACGTCGAGACCACTGGCAGTGATCGATCACTCGAGGGCGTCCTCGAGTCGGCCTCTGCCGAGGAGATCCGGACGGTACTCCAATCGCTCGCGGAAGAAAACGTCGCGGTCCGAAAGCGAATCTACGACGAGTTGGACTGAACATCGAACCAATTCTCACGCTTCACTCTGGGAAGAACGTCACTCCCAAAACGCCTCGATCCGCTCGTCTAGCTCACCGACCACGCGAGCGAGCACGTCGCGCCAATCGTCGCTGAACTCGGCGTCGTCGCCAGGCGTCTTCGCATCCGGTGGTGGATGAACGTGCCCTCGCGTGTTGTGGTCGTTCGGATGGCGGTCCCAGCGACACTCCCAGGACCGACCCTCGTACTGTTCGGAATAGTGAACGTTGAAATCGTTCGTATCGTACCATCGAATTCGCAAATACGCCCGTGACACTCCCGGCGGAAAATACCCTGTATCGTACTCTGCAACCACAGAATCCGGTGCATACTCCGGTTGCGAAACGACCTCCGAGAAGCGGTGGCTCCGCTCCAGTCGGCCGGCGATCCGTTCGAGAACGTCCGTGTCAATCGCTCCGACGTCCTGCCTCTCTTCAGGCATTGATTCGACCGGTTCCCCCACTCGAGGCACCCTCGTCTCGACGAGCCGCGTCGAGCAACTTCGCTCGGCGTTCGAGGGTCTTCCACTCAGACAGCGCTTCCCAGGTCTCCTCGATCGATGTCTCGTGGCTCTCCTCGACTAACGATACGTCGTCGGGCGTCTCCGCATCGAACTGCTCACGATATTCCTCGAGTGTTTCGACGACTTTCGAGAGCTCGTGGACGATCTCTTCCTCGGAAAATAGTGTTCGGATCCGTTCGACTCTGCGCCATCGAAGATAGGAGTCGTTCCGTTCGTATCTGACTGGTCGGCCCGGAACCTCTCGAACGATCCCCATCTCGGCGAACCATTCTAGGTAGTCACGAGCGGTCTCCGTATCACACTCTGCTCGCTGTGCAATTGTCGAGACTTTCGTTGGATCGCGCAACTGCATGACGACGTCGAGTAGCCGCTCTTTCGTCGATCCGCCTTTGAAGACCTCTTCAGGATCATCCCACTCGTCGAAGTCAGGCGGCTTCTCGCCGGAATCGGGAATATCGTCGGGCACGTCGGTGAGATCCATAGGGGTTCGCCTCAGTATCTACAACGTGAGTGGCGGACATATATCTGTGGAATGCTGGATTATTTCAGACCAAACGAGTGCGGCTCGAGTGAACGACCTCACTCCACAGTCACACTTTTCGCCAGGTTCCGTGGCTTATCGATCGACCGCCCCTGCAGGTCCGCGATATGGTAGGCAAACAGCTGCAAGTAGACGGTCGCCACGATCGGCGTCAGGTCACCCAGCGGGGAGACCTCGAGGG
>LKNC01000146.1 GCA_001564255.1 Natrialbaceae archaeon Tc-Br11_E2g1 | reverse complement strand
GGGGCGATCCGTCCGCCCCTACAGCGCCGCCACGTTGACCCCGACAGCCACGACGACCCCCATGAGGACGTGGATACCGTCCCAGCCGACACAGATCGGCCCGCGAAGCGAGGGGCGCTCGAGTGCGTACGTAAACCCGATCGAGAGCCCGAGGAACGGAAGCATGAGTGCCACGGGGAGACGGCCACTCACCGGCAGAACGAACGCGAGCAGGAGAGAGAGCGCGAGGAGGTCTCCGGCATAGAGCAGTTTCCGCGTCGTGTCGATCCCGTAGTTCGTGGGGAGGGTCGCGACGCCCCCCCGGCGATCGTCCTCGAGGTCGGGGACGTTGCAGGTCTCGACGCCGACGACGTAGCGGACGAACCAAAAGAGCGTGAGCGCGGCGGTCGCCGTGACCGGGACCGGTTCGGAGGCGAACGCGACGGGCAGGAGGGTCCCGGGGATCGCGATCGCCCCCGCGATCAGCGCCGTGTTGAGCAAGAAGACGTCTTTGACCCGTGTTGCTCGGGCGGCGAAGAGCCACGGCAGCGAGTAGAGGGCCCCGGAGACGCCGGGGACGAGCGTCAGCGCGACCGCGAGGGGACCGCCCCGGGTCGCGGCGATCACGAGGGCGAGGACGTACGCTCCGACCGCGACCGCGCCGACGAGCAGCGGACTCGAGTAAAACGCCTCCCGGCTCTTCGGTTCGAACTCGTCGTCGCCGCCCTCCAAACGGTCGATCACGTCGTCGAGGACGTAGACGGCGACCGCGACGAGCGGGACGACGAGCACGGAGGCGTTCGGAGAGAGGCCGAGAAGGACTGTCGTGATGTAGACGTTCGCCAGCGCGGAGGCCCCCAAAAGCGCGGGGCTGTTCTTGAACGCGACGAACACCTCGGTAAATGTACGTTCGGACGTCTCCCCGATCATAGCCGGCCCTCGAGTCCGACGCCCATCCCTGTCACGTATCGAACACACCGACGCGAAGCCCCGTTACTGTTCTGGTCGGGGCGGGAAACCTACGAGCGGTCGGCGACGCCGTCGCCACTCGGCGAGACGTCCGTCGGGGCGGCCTCGAGGTGGCGTCGTTCGATCAGGACCTCCTCGGCGCGGTCGTTCGCCTCCTCGGGGCCGTACTCCTCGGCGACCTCGTGGATCGCCCGCATCGAGGCGTCCCGGACGAGCGCGCCGAGATCCGCGCCGGTGTACCCCTCGAGTTCCGCCGCCAGTTCGGCCAGATCGACGTCCTCGGCGAGTGGCTTCCCGCGGGTGTGGACCTCGAGGATCTTCGCTCTGGCCTCGAGGTCGGGTTCGGGGACGAGGACGTGGGTGTCGAGTCGCCCCGGCCGGAGGAGTGCGGGATCGAGGTCGTCTTTCCGGTTGGTCGCGGCGAGGACGACGAGGTTCGGGTTCTCGCTCATCCCGTCGAGTTCCGTAAGCAGTTGGGAGACGACCCGTTCGGTCACCTCGTGGCTCTCCCCGCGTGTGGCGGCGATGGCGTCGATCTCGTCGAAAAAGACGATCGACGGGGCGGCCTGGCGGGCGCGTTCGAACACCTTGCGGATCGCCTTCTCGCTTTCCCCGACGTAGCGGTCGATGATCTCGGGGCCGTCGACGCGGACGAAGTTGACGTCCGTCTCGCCGGCGAGCGCTCGAGCGAGCAGGGTCTTGCCCGTCCCGGGGGGACCATAGAGGAGTACGCCGGATGGCGGGTCGGTGTTCGTCTCCTCGAACAGCCGATCGTAGACCAGCGGCCACTCGACTGACTCCCGGAGGACCTGTTTGGCGTCCTCGAGGCCGCCGACGTTCGCAAAGTCCGTCTCGGGTGATTCGGCGACGTACTCACGCATCGCGGAGGGTTCGACGGAGGCGAGTGCGGCGTCGAAGTCCCGTTTTCGCACCGCCGGGTCACGGTTCCACTCCCGGCGTTCCTCGGGGTCGGCCGGCCGCCGTCGGATCGCGGCCATCGCGGCCTCGCTGACGACCGAATCGAGGTCCGCGCCGACGAAGCCGTGGGTGCGGGATGCGAGTTTCGGGATCGAGACCTCCTCGGCCAGTGGCATCCCACGGGTGTGGACCTCCAGTATTTCCGTGCGTCCACCCTCGTCGGGGACGCCGATCTGGATCTCCCGATCGAACCGGCCACCCCGACGGAGGGCGACATCGAGGGAATCGACGCGGTTTGTCGCTCCGATGACGATCACCTCTCCGCGGGCGTCGAGTCCGTCCATGAGCGTCAACAGCTGGCCGACGACGCGGCTCTCGGCGTCGGCCTCGTCGTCGCGGGCGCTGGCGATCGAGTCGATCTCGTCGAAAAAGAGGATCGAGGGTGCGTTCTCCCGGGCTTCCTCGAAGCGATCGCGCAGACGCTCTTCGGACTCGCCTTTGTACTTCGACATGATCTCCGGGCCCGAGACGGAGACGAAGTGGGCGTCGACCTCGTTGGCCACCGCACGGGCGATCAGCGTCTTGCCGGTTCCCGGCGGCCCGTAGAGCAAGACCCCGGAGGGGGGTTCGATGCCGAGACGCTGGAACAGTTCGGGTTCCGAAAGCGGGAGTTCGATCATCTCCCGAACGAGCTCGAGTTCCTCGTCTAGCCCGCCGATGTCCTCGTAGGTCACCCCGGACGCGGGCTCGACGTCCTCGTCCCCACCCGGGGTTGGGTCGATAGCGCCGCCGTCGGCGTCGCCGTCGACGGTGATCGACGTCGTGGTCGTGATCCGGACGTCCCCCGCAGGCTCGGTCTCGAGGACGGTAAAGGGCTCGCCGGCGACGCCCTCGAGGTGGATCTGTTCGCCCGTCCGGATCGGACGGCCACGGAGTTTCCCGTTCGCGACTCGTTCGGCGAGCTGTCGTTCCGATTCCGAGAGCGACGCCGGCGGGGCGAAGGTGACCGCGTCGGCCTCCCGGATCGTCGACTCGGATTTCGTCCGGACGACGACTTCGTCGCCGACGTGGACGCCGGCGTTTGCCCGCGTGTCGGCGTCGACCTGGACGACGGTCTCCGGGACGGCGGGATCGGCCGGCCACATCTTGGCGACGGTCCGCTCGTCGCCCTCGATGACGACGGTGTCGCCGCTCAGTACCCCCAGCTGTCGCCGCGCCATCTCGGGGATCCGGGCGACGCCACGGCCCGCGTCGCGCTTTTCGGCGGCGCGGACGGTGAGCGTGACTCCGGTGGCGTCGGTGTCTGTCATGGTCTCCCCTTTCGGCCCTGCGGTCTTGAGAATTGCCCCGTCACGCCTCCGTTCGACCCGTGGCGACGAAACCGGTATGGGACGCCGCCAACTAGAGGGGGTATGCCGGAGACGAGAGAAGTCAGCTGTACCGCCGAGGACTGCTTTCTGGATATGTTCGAGAACCACTACACCTACGACGTCCCCGACGACCACGACGTCTCGGCTCTGTCCTGTCCCGTCTGTGGCGGGACGACGTGTCTCGAGGTGCTCGACGTCTGATGGTGGCAAAGGACCTCGAGGCCGGCCGGCTGGGCTCGTCTGACGTTTATTTTGAGATATGAAAACCAATAAGAAGGCGTCGGTCGTAGTGGGTCACGTGCACATGGAGTACGCCACTCCCCGGCCCCCCCGTTCGCCCCCGTGTCAGGGTGAGACTCCGTGAGACTCGCCGACGTCCGTGACTCCCTCGGGAGTACGCTCTACCGGGGGGTCGGGAAAGCGAAGGCACAGGTTCAAGAACAACGATCGCTCCCCGTCGACGTCTTGGAGAACGACGACGCCTACCTCGTCGTCTTCGACGCCCCGGGGGCAGAAAAAGAGGACGTCCAGGTCAGGTACGTCCACGGCACGGTAAAGATCCGGATCGACCGCTTCCGGGAGTTTCGCGAGGGGTACGAGATGCGCTTTCCCGGCCGCGGGATGGGGCTCGACGGCGAGGTCGACCTCCCCGAGGACGCCCTCGTCGACCCCGAAACCGGCACCGCACGGCTCACCGAACGGGGCACGCTGAGCGTCGAGATCCCGAAAGAGGCGTCGATCGCTGACGGGGAGGACGCCGACCCCGAACGGATCGAGATCGACGACTGATCACTCGATCGCCCGCCCATCCCCGATCGCGACGGTCTCCTCGCCGGTAAACCGGGTCGGATCGAAAGCGTCGATCCCCACCCCGCCGAGAACCGTTTTCGCGAGTCGGTCGCCGATCGCCGGCCCGCACATGACCCCCTCGCCGTGAAACCCCGTCGCGACGTAGACGCCGTCCCGGATCTCCCCGACCAGCGGCTTCCGGTCGGGCGTCGCCGTACACAGCCCCGCCCACGCCCGATCGACCTCGAGGTCACCCCCGATCCCCGAAAAGCGCTGTTTTACCCGCTCGAGGAGGCCCGCCGCAAAGTCCGGCGAGGCCGCTCGCTCGTAGTCGTCGGGATCGGCCTCGACGGTCTCCGTGCCGTCGCCGGCCAGCAATCCCTCGGGATGGGGACGCACGTAGAAACCGTCGCTCGCGTCGTAGAACATCGGTTCCTCGAGGTCGCCGTCGGCGACGAGCGCCTGCACCCGGTAGGGTTTCATCGCGAGCGGGACGCCCGCATCGGCGAGCACCCGTTTCGTGTGGGCACCCGCGGCGACGACGACGGCGTCGACCTCGCGTTCGTCTCCCTCGATGAGGAGCCGCGGCGGCTCGGTACGGACGCCGACCCCGGTACCGATCTCGAGGGCCGCCCCCATCCCCTCGGCTCCGGCGGCCAGGCAGGCGGTGTAGCGTTCAGGGTCGGTGTACCCCGCCGCGCCGGCGATCCCGGCGACCGCGACGTCCCCGGTTCGAAGGGCCGGGAACCGCTCGGCTAGGGCCTCGGCGTCGGCCTCGAGGGCGACGACGCCGTTGGCTTGCATCCGTTCGATCCCCGCGGAGATCGCCGCGGCGCGGTCGTCGTCGCCCTCCCGGGCCAGCCAGACGTACGGACACTCGACGAACGGGAACGTCTCGTCGCCCGACAGGGTCCGGAGGCGTTCGATCGCCTCGCCCGCGATCTCGGCGTCGACGCGGTCGGCGAAGGCGTCGTAACAGATCCCCGCCGCCCGGCCGCTCGAGCCGGCCGCGACGGGGCCACGGTCATAAAGGGTGACGTCCGCACCCCGTCTCGCGAGGTCGTAGGCCGTCGTCGCGCCGACGGCCCCCGCGCCGACGACGGCGACCTCGAGGTCGACCGTCTCACGATCGACGGCGTCCGCGTCGGCGAGTTCGGGTTCGTCGCTCATGGCCGACAGTGGGTGGGCGGGTTACTTACCGGTTGGGCTCTGCCCCGACTCGAGTTCCGAACCGATATCGATGAGACGCCGGATTATTAGCCCACTCTAATCCACTTATTTCTCTCGACAACGTTATCATGTAGCCATAGTGAAGGTAGGGTGAATGGAGCTCAGCCCGGTTGCACAGGACTACCTGGCGGCGATCCGTCTCGAGTGCGAACTCGAGCCGGGGACGGGACTCTTCCTCGAGGCGGTGACGCCGGTCGGGGTCGTCGAAGTCGTCCCCGACGACGCCGACGACTCGGTGGCGACCTCGACGCAGATCGCACGGCGGATCGGCGCTCGAGCGACATTGCGGTAATAGAGAGTAGAATTAGATGTATCTAATCTATAGTTTAGATACGAAAAACTCAAATGGTGGCCTCCCGAACGGGGACGTAATGAGATCCGACGAAAACGGTTCACGTGTCGTTTCGCGCAGGAACTTCACCGCGCTCACCGGGAGTGTCCTCACCGCCGGGTTGGCCGGCTGTTTCGGCGACGACCCACAGAACGATGGAGACAACGGCGACGCGGAGTTCACCGTCTTCGCGTCGATGCCTGCCGTCTGGGACTTCGTGCGCCAGGTCGCCGGCGATCACATGGAGGCGATCGACCTCGTTCCAATCGGCGAACACGGCCACGACTGGACGCCCGAACCCGGGATGGTCGAGGAACTCGACGAGGCCGACGGCTTCGTCTACCTCCGTGACTTCGCGAGCTGGCAGGACGACGCCGCCGACCAGCTCGAAGAGCGCGACGACGTCGTCGTAATCGAGGCCTCGGAAGGGATCGAGTTCTTCGACAGCCCTGCGGAAGACAACGACGAACACTGGTGGATGGACCCAGTCGAGTGCCAGGAAGGCGTTCTGAACATCGCCGACGGCCTCGTCGAGATCGATCCGGACAACGCCGACGATTACGAGGCGAACGCCGCGGCGTTCAACGACGAACTCGAGGCGCTCAACGACGACATCCACGACGTCGTCGACCGGGCGGAGCTCGAGGATATCGTCGTTGCCACGCACGATTCGTTCCAGTGGTGGAACCGTCGGTACGACATCAACGTCCACTCCCCGGTCGGCACCTCGCCCGACGACGCCGCTTCGGCGGCCGACGTCGAGGAAATCGAGACCCTGATCGAGGACAGTGGTATCGAGCACGTCCTCTACGACGTCGGCGAGCCCGCCCCGCTCGCGGAGTCACTCGCCGACGAGGTGGACGCGGAGATCCTGCCCCTCTCGCCGGTCGAAACCCAGATCGACGGCAGCCCCGAGGTCGATCCCACCGTCGAGATGGATCCCGAGTGGGGGTACATCGACCACTTCCGAGAGCTGAACCTGCCGTCGCTCGAGACGGCACTCCGGGCGGAACAGGATTAGCCCAATCAAAAGGTTTGGGTAGGTCGAGCGAATACACTGTTGTAACTAACCGATATATCATGACTCGTGCAATCACTGTCGAAAACGTCCACTTCGCCTACGACGAACAGCCGGTGTTACGAGACGTCACGCTGTCGGTCGAGGAAGGGGAGTTCATGGGGCTGATCGGGCCGAACGGCTCGGGCAAGACGACGCTGCTGAAGATCATGCTCGGCCTGCAGACGCCCGACACCGGCCGCGTCGAACTGTTCGGGACGCCGTCGACGGCGTTCTCGGAGGGGACCCGGCTTGGATACGTTTCACAGCAATCGACCGAGGCCGAGACGATGATGCCCGTCACCGTCCGGGAAGTCGTGACGATGGGACGGTATCCACACGCCGGACTCCGGCGACTGAGCGACGAGGACCGTGAAATCATCGACGACGCACTCGAGG
>LKNC01000002.1 GCA_001564255.1 Natrialbaceae archaeon Tc-Br11_E2g1 | reverse complement strand
GGCTGCAGTCTTCTTTCGGAACTTGCCGTCGACCTCGACCGGGACCTCGAGTTCGTCCCAGAACTCCTCGAAAGTCAGGAATCGGAGGTTCCCGTCGGGATCGAAGGCGATCAACCGCGAGTCCTCGGCGACGCTGCCCCCACGCTTGTCGGGGAGGTAGGACCTCGAGAAGTTCAGTAGACCGTCCATGAGCAACATCACGCAATCCTCGTCCCCATCACATTGTTTTTGTGACATGTTATTGGCGACGAGCGAATGGGTGTCTTCGACGGTGAGACAGTACACCGAGTCGACGTCCGAATTGACGTACTCGACTTCCACAAGGTCCTCGACGAGATACTCGCCGTCGCCACCGTCGAACACTCGTCGGCTCCGAGGTGTGATCGATGTGCTGTGTTCTTGTAGACGCGTCTCCTTTCTCGAGAGGTGAAAACCGACCGTATGAGCAAATGTGACGGCATCGGTTGAGGAAACGTCGAGGACGTACGACGGTGCACAGAGAGAGGGGTCGTCGACTTCGTAAAAGTCGGGGAACTTCTCGCACAGTGGAGCCGGCTCAGTTACACCCACCCGTCCGCAAATACCGACGCGATTCAACAGCGCGAGCACGTCTTCTTTCAGGTCTTGGCTTACAGTAGTCGCAGAAACCAGTAGCCCATTAGCATCGACACCGCCGTCACCGCTGAAGTAGCCACTGAGATAGGCAGCCACAATCTCTTCGGGCGCATCGAAGATCACCTGGGGGACGCGTTTGGTCTCCGCGAAGATTCCTGCCTCAAGCACCGAATCGAAGAAAGATCGGAGCAGTCGGCCGGAAACGGTTACTTTCGCGTGGTTCTCCCGATACGGTTCGACTCCGAACTCCTCACGGAGTGTCTCGACGAAGAAGTCCCGGGCTTCCGACTCGGTTCCACAGATCGTCGTCTGGTGGATCGTTCCCTTGGGTGTCTCCTGTTTTCGGGCGAAGCCCTCGGCAGCGTAGTAGCCGAGTAGCGTCGCTACTCGCTCGTTCAACTCGAGGAACCGATCGATTTCGGTCCGATCTCTGCGCATTCCCAGTGTGACGTCCCGTGGAACGAACTCAAGGAATTCTCCCCGTGAGTCGAACAGCTCTAAGAGGAGACCTGCGGGGAAGCTTTCCCGATAGAGGTAGTTACTGAACGTCTTCTTGCTCAAGTCGAAGTAGTCTGCGGTACTCGTCAGTGGGTAGAACGGACCGTCCCACTCGTCAGCCAGAACATCCTCGAACAGCTCGTAGAGGCGATCTTTCTCGAGACCTTTGATCATCAACCGGGACGAGTCGATTTCGTCGAGATCGATGAACTCCTCTAACAGGTCGAACTCCGTTGTGTCGTCGCTCTGGACGACGTCGAGGTGCTCTGGAACGACAACGTTGTCGTCAGTCGTGAGTTCGGCGGCTCGTTTTTCGGTCAGTTCACCGTTCTCGTAGACGTGGACATCGTGATCCGGCGTTAGCTCGATTTCACGGCCACTTCGCGTCTCGAGACGGACGAGATGGTCCGGTGCTGGATGTTTCGAGACGGCTTCGACTGGCTTGCGCGTGAGTTCTCCCTGGTCGTCGAGAGAAGGGACGACGACGTCGCCGTCCAGTTCCTGTATCTGTGTTCCGAAGTCGTCCGTGCGAGGGTCGTCGAGGCGGTCTTCTACGAGCGTCTCGATTCGGCCGTGATGCCAGTCTCCGCTTTCATCACGGAACCATACTTTCGTCTCGGGATGGAAACAGTTCCGCCGCTTTGCCGCATGGAAGTACGGATGAGCGTACCCGACCGCCGCGCTCGTGAATCCAACTACCCTCCCGACAGTCGCCGCAGACGTGTGGGGAGCCATCCCGAAGACGAGTTCGCCGACCAGATCCTCCCGATCCTCGAGTTCGTAGTACGGCTCTAAGCCGTAGTAACTCTCGAGTAAGTCGTCGATGAAGTCGGCCGTTTTCATCATGTGTTCGGCCGCGCCATCGGAGAGGACGACGTCCTGGACGTTGAGCTCGACCAGTTGGTCCTCGTGGGTCAGCGGTTCGCCGTGGATGTCCTCCTCGTAGCCAAGGGCCTGGAGCTGGCCGACGTCGACGTCGAGTTCGCTCGCACGGACCGACGTCACGGGGAGGTCGGTCATGTCGTAGCGGACGGTGCCGTCTTTGAACGAGGAGACGCCGTGTTTCGCCCGGAGGATCCCCTTCCCGATCGGTTCCGGGACCTTGTTCGTCGAGGACAGCCCCTTGACGCCTTTCAGAATGTCGAAGGCGTTCTCGCGTTCGCCGACCGACTGTAAGGCCTCCCGGAACTGGTCGTTGATATCGATCTCCCGGCTCTCGACGCAGGTCGCCTCGATCTCACAGCGGTCACACTCGACGCGGCCGGCCTCGTCGGGTTCGATCTTCGCGTCACAGTCGGGACACCGGTAGTCGGGTTCCGTCCGGTCGCCACACTCCGGACAGCGGTTCTCGAAGGTCTCTACGTCACACGATTCACAGTAGAGACGGCCGACCTGGACCTCGACGACCCCCGGCGTATCCGACATGGTCTCGGCGTGTTTGCCCGCCGCGGCGACGTCACGCTGGGCGCCACCCGCCTCGCCGATCGGGAACAGGGTGTGAACCGCCGGGCTGAGGTCGCGGCTCTCCGATTTCTCGGGGCGGCCCATCCGGTTGCCGATCCGGGTCGGGGCGCGTTCGCGGACGTCGAAGGGGGCGACCTCGTTTACCGCCTCGAGGGCGTTCTCGCCGTCCGCCCACGTCCGGGCTCGCTCCGAGAGATCGTCGTCGGCCCAGGTACGCTCGAGGCTGATCCCTTCCGACTCGCCCTCGCCGTCGGGGTCGAGAGACGCACCGTCGGCGACCGCCCGGCGTGGCTCACAGCCGACCGAGCCGACGAACGGCCGCCAGTCCTCGATCTCGAGGCGACTCCCGTCGTCCTGGCGGTGTTCGATCACGATCGTCTCGAGGATCTCCCGGACGTCCTCCGTGTACTCGAGGACGAGTGTCCCACCGTCGTCTTCGATCCAACCGTCTGCGACCGCGTCGGCGAGCGTACAGAACTCCGCGACGGTGATGTCGTGCCAGAGATAGGTGTACTCGGGGTGTAGCGGGGCATCGTACTCGTCGACCCACGCTATGGCCCGTTCGACGGTCGGATGTTCGAGGTCGACGTGGGGGTCGTCCTCGAGGGCCTGGACGTCCGCGCCCGCGGCCGAAAGATCCTGTTTCCACCACTCGGGGACGTAGGAGGCGGGGGCAAGCGGGTGGTTGTTCTCGACGAACTCGCCGTAGTTGACCAGATACTCGCCTAAGTCGATGATCTTCTCGACGCCGTTTCTGATCTCGAGGGCCTCCTCGGGGTCGTCGACCCGGCGGACGTCGCCGTTTGCGAGCCGGACGGTGGGCCCCTCGATGGTGTCGACGGGGACGATCCCGGCGGCTTTCCCGGGGCGTTCGGTTTTGGCCTGTGTGCCCGTCGCTAAGAAGTCGTCGACCAGGTGCATCGTCGCGGGGTGGACGCCGGCGGTCGCGAAACCGTGATTTCGCGCCCGACCGTAGCGAAGTCGGAACCCACCCTCGGCACAGGGGTGAGAGAAGACGGGGCGGCCGGCGATCAGGTCCCGGAGGAACTTCCTCGAAGGCTCGACGCGTACGGGGCCGGCGGGCCCCTCCTCGGCCCCGCTCTCGCCGTCCTCGGATTCGTCCTCACCGTCGTCGGCGTCCTCGTCGTCTCCGCTCTCGTCTCCGGCGTCGTCGCCGTAGGTGCCGTCGATCAGATCCTGGAGCCACGGCCAGTCGATCTCCTCTAACTCCGAGGTATAGCGCTGGATCTTCGGCGCTTTCAGGGCGATCCCTTCGGCCATGACCAGACACATTCCCCCGCGGGCGGAGTTGGTGTCGACGCGCTCTAGGTCACGAAAGCCCGAAACCTCCTCGTCGCCCGTCGCCTCCCCGTCTAGCATGATCGGGAGGTGTTTCGCGATGAACTTCGTCTCCGTATCCTTCGGCGTGTACTGGAGGCCCGTCTCCTTGTCGTAGAGGCCGATCTCCTCGGCGTAGCGTTCGACCTCCTCCGTGCGGGCACTGTACTGATCGATGCCGACCAGCGCACGGGTGTAGTCGGCGACGAGTACCGAAAGCGCCTGTGCAGTCCCGCCGGCAGAGCGGATCGGCCCGGCGTAGTAGACGTTGACGAACTCCGTGCCGTCGTCGTTTTCGAGGATCTCGACCCTGTCGATCCCCTCGATGGGCGCGGCGACGACACCCTCGGTCAGGAGGGCGACTGCCGTCCGGACCGCCCCCTCGACTTTCCCCGCTTTCGTCCCGTACTCGCCGACCCGCCCCTCCGCGAAGTCTTTCGCCAACTCGAGGGCGGCCGCTTCCCTGCTCATCTGGCCTTCGAGTTCCCGGACCCGTTCGGCGACGCCGTCGATCCCCAAAATGTTCTCGACGCGATCTGCCATGTCCTTGGCGACCGGGATCTCGACGTCCGGGGCGGGATCGTAACTGCCATCTTTCGCCCGCTCGGCGACGTCAAAGGCAGTTTCGAGTTCGTCCTCGAGGCGACCGAAGTACTCCTCGTCGACCTCGCGCATCTCAGAGCCAGAGGTCGAGGTCGGTGGTTTCGTCGTGAGCGCGCTCGAGTTCGCCCCCGAAGACGCGCATGTGGACCTCGCCGGCGAAGACCGTCGCCTCGTTCAGATGGCCCGCGACGGCCTCGCCGTCGGGCCCGGAGAGGACGACGTGGGTGTGGGCAAAGCGCTCGCCCTCGAGCCAGGAGACGTTACCCACACAGCTTGCGACCTCGAGGGGTTCGTCGACGGTAACGGGGTAGTACTCGTAGTCGTCTTGATCGTAGAACCAGACTTCGGCGTCGGAGACGGCGCCGAGAGCGGTGAACCAGGCGGCGTCGGCCTCGACTTCCGCCGCGAGCCCCTCTATTTCGGATCGCCACTCCGCGCCCGTCTCGAGGCGGGCGACGTACTCCGCTTCGGTTTCGACCTCCCGGTAATTCATACTGACAGTCTACACCCTCGGGGGGTAAAATTCCCCCGTTCCCGTCGGACAGAGGTATGTGAACGAAGGAGACGGCCATCGACCAGTCAGCAAACAGAGGGCGTGAAGAGCGGGACACCTGTCCCGTGATGAGCGCCCGGACACTGAACTACCGAGGTCAATACTGGCGGGCGAAAATCTCACGGATTTTCCTCGCCAGTATCACCTGCCAGCACGGAGGAGTTTGACGACACCGTGGGCAGCCATCCCGACGAGCGCCCACTTCCAGGCGACCACGGCAACCACGAGGAGGGCGATCGCCCGGGTTCTGTGGCCGCGATCGATCGCCCGCTTTGCCTCGAGGACGACCGAGAGGACGGTGAACGAACGCGTCGCCCTCGAGCCGAACAGTCGTTTGAGTGCCATACCCGGTCTAGTCGCTTCGTCGGTATAACGGTCCCGCCAGTGCGTGCAAGGCGGGGCGTAGCTATTTCACGGTTCGGTTGCTGTGTGAGCACACACCAATGCAGTCGTTCTACCACGTCGCGATCAAGGCCACGGACCTCGAGGAGAGTCTGACGTTTTACCGACGACAGTTCGACGCCGAGGTCGTCGACAGGGGACACGGGACCGGCGAGGACGCGACGGCCGTCGAGTACGTCGCCCTCTCGATCGCCGACAAACTGCTTTACCTCTTCGAGGAAGCCCCCTACGAGGCCGCCGGACTGATCGAGTCGGTCCCGGCCGGCTTCTTACACTTCGGATACGTCGTCGACGACGTCGAAGAATCGGCCGCCTCCCTCGCCGCCGACGGCGTCGACGTCTTCATGGAACCACGCGAGTTCGGGGACCTGAAGATCGCCTTTTTCACCGACCCCTCCGGCGTCCGGATCGAACTCATCGAGTATCCCGATACCTGATCGGACGTTCCGGGCTCGAGACGCGATCGACGGTCGATCTGAGGCGTCACACATCCGGCGAGCAGCCAACACTACTTTATGGAACTACTTCCTGACGTGAGCCAATTGACGAGATCCGGGTGCTGGTAGCCGGCTGTACCCTCCCGCGGAAAACGACGGAGACCTTCCGGAACCGTTCGATAGACGTGATCGAACCACCGACGGGGGACGGCGACCTCGAGGCGTTCGACGGGAAGAACGGAGACTGTATCCTCGCCGCTGATACCGACGACGGCCGGCTGTCGGCCGCGAGCCTCGGTGAGCAGTTTCCGACGGTGCCGATCGTCCGCTGTCTGGAAGCCGAGGGTGGCGAAGACGACCTCCCGGAAACCGTCGCCGACTACGTTTATCGGTCGGACCTCGAGGTCGGGACCGACAACCTCGGCTACCCGATCGGGTTCGTAACCCGGATCGAGTCGGGGTCCCAGAACGTCGTGGCCGCGGTCGGCGATCACGAGCTCATCCAGCCGGGGGCGAGCGATCCCCTCGAGACCTCGTACTGTCGATGGACCGTCGAGGCCGACGAACCGTTCGTGATCGAGGACGCGTCGACGGCGGGGATCACCGACGATCGCGCGTTCGAGCGGTACGGTCTGCAGTGTTACGAGATCGAGCGCCGACGGTACGAGCGAAAACCCGAACGGCAAAAGCGAGAACAGCGAAAGTTCAAGGAAGCGACCGAGCAGGCCGGTCACGCCGTGATGATCACGAACGACGCCGGGACAATCGAATACGTCAACCCCGCCTTCGAGTCGATCACGGGCTACAGCCGAACGGAGGCGATCGCGTTGACCCGGACCGCTAGAGACCTGACCGAGACGATGCTTCGGGACGGGGACACACACGGGCCCGTTTCGCTTACGGATCACCTCGAGGAGCAACTCGAGGCCCTGCGCTCACGCCACGGGGAGTCGGTCGTCACGGTCGAGGGGGAACTCCCCGACTGCGAGGTGTGGGCCGACGGGATGCTCGAGGGGCGACGCGACGAGATTTTCGGCAAGGGCGAAAAAGGCCTCGAAAGCCCGGGAACGGGGCTTGGGCTGTATCTCGTGTGGACGCTCCTCGAGGACTACGGTGGGGAGGTTCGGGTCGATGACGGGGAGGGGCCCTCGGGTAGTCGGTCACAGGGGGATCGACCTGACGGGAGCGTGTTCAGGGTGAAACTGCCCCTGGCGTCGTGACGGCGGCGAACACCTTCGAGCGAGCGGACTCACCCGGTTTCCCCGAGCACGTCGGGGCGTTTGAGGACGATCGTCACCACGCTCCCGTGTGGATCGCGCTCGTCGAACTCGAGGTGGCCCTCCGACCGTCTGACGAGCCAGTAGACGGACCACAGCCCGAGCCCGCTGCCGTGGAAGAGCGCGTCCTGCTGTGTGGCTTCCCCGAGGACCTGCCGCTCGACTTCGGGGATGCCAGGCCCGTCGTCTTCGACTTCGATACGCACGCGTTCCCCGTCGACGAGTACGCGAACGGTGACCGTCGGTTCCTCCGACGGGTTGTGGCCGATCGCGTTCGTGACCAGTTCCGAAATCGCCTCGCCGATCCGCTCGACTGCCAGGGCCGTCGCCCCCTCGGGGAGGGCTGTCTCGACGGTCGCGTCGGGGTACTGTTCTCTGCGTTCGGCGACGACGCGTTCGACGATCGTGCCGACGTCGACGGCGCGCCGGCGGGGTGGATCCACGAGGATCCGTGTGATCTGACGGCCCCGTTCGGCGGCCTCGAGGAGGTCGGTGACGCTTTCGAGGATTGCCGTCACGTGGTCGTCGTGGTCCCCGTCGGTCTCGGAGGCGATCGCGTTCGCGTGACCCCAGATGACGTTGAGTTCGGTTCGGAGGTTGTGCCGGAGCACCCGATCGAGGGTGTGGAGTTGCTGTTCGCGTTCC
This sequence comes from Natrialbaceae archaeon Tc-Br11_E2g1, assembly GCA_001564255.1. GTDB lineage: Archaea > Halobacteriota > Halobacteria > Halobacteriales > Natrialbaceae > Tc-Br11-E2g1. The sequence continues at coordinate 18,324 of LKNC01000002.1, read as the reverse complement.
TTGCGTTCGGTGATGTCACTCTGGACGGCGACGAACTCCTCAATCTCGCCGTTCTCGCCGAGGAGCGGTGCGACCGTCTGGTGGGCGTAGTAGCGTTCGCCCGAGCGGCGTTTGTCGACGATCTCGCCGTCCCAGACGCTCCCCGAGCGGATGGTCTCCCAAAGGCAGTCATAGTGGTCGTCGTCGTGTTGGCCCGACTGGAGGATCTTCGGCGTCCGCCCGATCGCCTCCTCACGACCGTAGCCGGTGATCGTCTCGAAGGCGGGGTTGACGTAGGTGATCGTGCCGTCGACGTCGGTGATGAAAATCGCCTGTCCGGCCGATTCGACGGCACGGCGGAACCGACGCAGGTCCTGGTCACGCTCGTGTTCGGCGGTGACGTCCTCCTGAAAACCGACGTAATACGGGTCTTCGCCCTCCGCAGGGTCGATCGGGGCCACGGTGAGCCGGTTCCAGAAGGGCGTCCCGTCTTTCCGATAGTTGAGCAGTTCCGTGGTGATCGCCTCGTCCGCATCGATACTGCGAGCGATCTCGGCGACCGACTCCGGATCGGTCTCCTCTCCCTGCAGGAACCGACAGTCCCGTCCCAGCACTTCCTCGCGGTCGTAGCCGGTCATCTCGGTGTACGCGTCGTTGACGTAGATCAGTGGGTTGTCCGTCCCGTCGGTCGGCTCGGCGATCGAAACACCGACCGGCGTCGAGTTCATCGCGCGGTTTTTGAGTGCCAGGTCGGCCTCTCTCCCCCGTTGCTCGGAGACGTCCCGGAGAAAGATCAAGACTGCCGGCTCGCCGTTCCACTCGATGCGAGCCACCGTCACCTCGACGGGGAGACACGATCCGTCCTCGAGACCGAGGTCCTCGTCGTGGGCCTCGAGAACTGGACCCCCGTCTTCGACGGCAGTCAGGCTCGACGCCGTGAGTTCGCCCTCGAAAGAGAGGACCGCCTCGAGTGGCGTCCCGGCGGCTGGTGGGGCCCCGGGGTCGCCGTCCGCGAGACCCGGTTCGTCGAGTAACTCCTCGAGGCGGGGGTTCGCGTACACGACGGTTCCGCCCTGGGAGATCAACAGGGCGTCCGGGGCCGCGTCGAGGACGCTCCGAATCTGGATTTCGGGATCGACGACGTCGGCATGGCGTCGGTAGTAGGCGACGGCGTCGGTGATCATCGCCGAGAGCGATTCGGCCTGATCGACGTCCGGTTCGGCGATCAGGTAGTCGGTCACGCCCGCGGAGATCGCGTCGCTTGCGACCGATTCGCTCCCCTCCCCGGTGAACAACACGAACGGGAGCCGTGGGGCCCACGACCGGACGGTCTGTAACAGGGCGATGCCGTCGACGTCCGGCAGGGAGTGGTCACAGACCACACAGTCGATCCAGTCGTTCTCGTGAAGCAGTGTGAGTGCTCCACGGGCGGAGCCGACCGAGAGGGTACGATCGATCCCACACCTTTCGAGTCCCGTCCTGAGCTCCGCGCCCGCGCTCGAGTCGGCCGTGACGAGGAGGACGCCGATCGGTGAGCTACCGTCTCTCATCGGTACGGCAGGTCACACCGCCGCCTGACTCCGGCTGGGCGTACGGGAAGCGAGCAACTGGTCCCCTTTGGGATCCTGAGGATGGTTCCGTCTGCATTGATTACCATGGTTCACAGGTAGTCAAAACAGTTGTGGCCCCCGGCTCCGCGAACGCCCCGGAGGGAACGGTTCGCCCGCTCGCGGGAGTCGACTGCACCAAGCATACGAATGCCGGCCACAGCCCCGAGAACGGGCGAGGGATTTTTCTCGTCTCGCTTTGATACGCCGGTCGATGGACCTCGAGTCGATTCCGGGCGTCGGCGAGAAGACCGCACGTGCTCTCGCAGACCTCGACGATCCCGAAAGCGCCTTGCGAACGGGCGACGTGGCGGCGCTCGCACAGGCACCGGGTATCACACAGGGACGGGCCGCACACATCGCGCGCGGGGCGATCCGACGGGAACACGACGACCCGGGGGGCTTTCTCGCGACCGATCGGGCCCGCGAGATCTACGACGAACTACTCGCCTTGCTCGAGGAACGGACCGTGACCCACTACGCCGCCTGTCGTCTCCAGACGTTCTACCCCAGTCCCCGGCGTTCGCGAATCGAGGAGGTCGAGGAGTTTACACGCGAGGCGATCGAACGGGAGCCGGAGCCGGCGGCTCTGGATGCCCTCGAGGACGTCTCGCCACTCGAGGAACCCGACGACGTCCGGGTGCGCGATCGGTGTCTGGCGACGACCGACGCCGAACGCTACAGCGAGGCCCGCGAGGCGGTCCCCGAGATTTCAGTCGAGATCGTCGAGGACGCCCGCGACCTGGCGGAACTCGCCCGTGGCTACGCGACCGTGATCGCACTCGACGAATCCTTCGCCGGCGTCGACGTCGAGGGCGACGTCCAGGTCCGGCCGAACGCCCTCGAGACCCCGGCCGAGATCGTCCCCGAACGCGCCCTCTCGTTTTTCGCGCGAAACCGCGAGAGCCTGCGGGCGGCCGTCCGCGTCCACCGGGCGGCGGACCTCGAGGCCGACTGTGACCTCGCGGCCCTCGAAACGGGTCTCGAGCGTCTCGAGGAGGACGGCACCGTCGCCGGCGACGAGGAACTCGATCGACTGACCCGGGCGGTCGACGACCTCGAGGCCGCCGCGGGGACCGCCGAAAGCGTCGCCAACGACCGACTCCGGGAGGCGATCCGCGAGCGGGACGTCACCATCGAGGGGTCGGACTTACTCTCGCTCGTCGAACGCGGGGCCGGCGTCGACTCGTTGCTCTCGCGGGAACTGGCCGACGAACACGCCGCCGCCGTCGAGGCCGCCCGCGAGCACCTGATCGACGCGTTAGATCTCGAGGCGGGCGAAGACGAGATCGCCCGACGGGCGTTCGACGACGAACCGACGTTCCCGGTCGAACGCGAGGAGAGCGTCGTCTCCCGACTGCGCGAGGAACTGACCGCGAGCCGGGACCGGCGAGCGACGCGGTTGAAACGCGAACTCGCCGCCGATCTCGAGGCCCGACGGGAGGGTGCGAAGCGACTCGTCGCCGACGCCCTCGAGCTGGATCTTGAGTACGCGATCGCCCGCTTTGCCCGCGAGTTCGACTGTACGATAGCCGAGTTCGAGGAGGGCGGCGGCGTTTCGATCGAGGGTGGGCGCTCGCCGTTGCTCGAGGAACCGTTCTCCGAGATCGACCCGGTCGACTACGAGGTGGGTGGCGTGACGATCCTCTCGGGGGTAAACAGCGGCGGGAAGACCTCGACGCTCGATCTCGTCGCGGGCGTGGTCGTCCTCGCACACATGGGGTTGCCAGTGCCCGCCGAGTCGGCCCGCCTCGAGCGCTTCGAGGACCTGCACTACCACGCGAAAAGCCAGGGCACCCTCGACGCGGGGGCGTTCGAGTCGACCGTCCGCCAGTTCGCCGACCTCGCGGAGGGTGGGGACGGCTCGCTCGTCCTGGTCGACGAACTCGAGAGCATCACCGAACCCGGCGCGAGCGCGAAGATCATCGCGGGGATCCTAGAAGCACTCCACGGGAACGGCGCGACGGCGGTCTTCGTTTCCCACCTGTCCGGCGAGATCCGCGAGATGGCCGACTTCCCGGTGGCGGTCGACGGCATCGAGGCCGTTGGACTGATCGACGGCGAACTACGGGTCAACCGCTCGCCGGTAAAGGATCACTTAGCGCGGTCGACCCCCGAGTTGATCGTCGAGAAACTCGCCGACGAGCACGGCGGAACGTTTTACGCCGACCTCCTCGAGAAGTTCGAGTGATACGGTCCACACCTCGCAGGCGGCGAACAACTAAGTAGCCTCGAGAGCCTGGTGAAAGTAATGGGAGACGATCCCGAGGAGGGGATGCTGTCGTGGGACGAGTCCGTATTCAAGAACGAACACGTCTTCGAGATCGACCACGTCCCCGAGACGTTCGAACACCGCGAGAGCCAGACCCGGACGCTGAGCTACGCGATCAGGCCGGCAGTCCGGGGCTCGAGGCCGCTCAACGTCTTGGTCCGTGGACCGCCGGGGACGGGCAAGACCACCGCGGTCCAGAAGCTCTTCGGCGAGGTCGGCGCGCAGACGCGGGACGTCCGCACGATCCGGGTCAACTGCCAGGTCAACGCCACCCGCTACTCGGTGTTCTCGCGGCTGTTCGAGGGCACCTTCGACTACGAACCCCCCTCCTCGGGGATCTCCTTTAAGAAACTGTTCGGCCAGATCGCCGAGAAACTCGTCGAGGACGACCGCGTGCTCGTGGTCGCCCTGGATGACGTCAACTACCTCTTTTACGAAAACGAGGCCTCCGATACGCTGTACTCGCTGCTTCGGGCCCACGAGGAGTATCCCGGGGCGCGCATCGGCGTCATCGTCATCTCCTCGGACCCGACCCTCGAGGTGATCGAGGAGTTGGACACGCGGGTCCAGAGCGTCTTCAGGCCCGAGGACGTCTACTTCCCCGTTTACGACCACCCCGAGATTGTCGATATCCTGGGCGAGCGAACAAAGCGGGGCTTTCACGACGGCGTCGTCTCGAGGGCGGTCCTGGACCGAGTCGCGGAACTGACCGCCGAGAGCGGCGACCTGCGGGTCGGGATCGACCTGCTTCGACGGGCCGGACTCAACGCCGAGATGCGTGCGAGCCGGACCGTCGACCTCGAAGACGTCGAGAAAGCCTACGAGACCTCCAAATACGTCGACCTCTCCCGGAGCCTCGCCGGACTGGCCGACGCCGAACGCACCCTGATGGAGGTCATCGCCGACCACGACGGCGACCGGGCCGGCGAGATCTACGAGGCGTTCGCCGGGGAGACCGACCTCGGCTACACCCGCTACTCGGAGATCGTCAACAAACTCGACCAGCTCGGCCTGATCGACGCCGAATACGCCGAGATCGACGGGCGCGGTCGCTCGCGGTCGCTCTCGCTTTCCTACGAGAAAGACGCCGTCCTGGAGCGTCTGGAGTGACTCACGCCTGCGGGATGTCCTCGCGATAGCTTTCGGCGTGCTCGAGTGCTTCCCCGACGTGTTCGGCCGTCCTCCCGTCCGTTCGCTCGCGGAGCTGTCTGAGTTCGTTGAGGTGGCTGTCGACGACCGCGTGATCCGGCGTGGGATCGCCACGTTCGAACTCGGCGAACGCGTTCGCGACCTCCTCGAGTGACGCTCCGACGTCGTCGTCGGCCGAACCGGCGGCAGCCTCGAGTTCGTTCCTGGCCGCTCGCAAGTGCTCTGTCATACGTGGTGCCACCACGACGGGACGGAAAACGCTTGGCCCGCCGATCGTGGGGTCGGGTTCGATCTCGAGCCGTTGGCGATGCTCTCAGTTCAGATGTAGTCGATACTCGGCGGGAGCTCGAGTTTCATACCTTTACGCTCGCGGATCTCCATGATCTTCTCACGCTGGAGGGAGTCGGACATGAACTCGAAGCCGGCGTTCTCGGTGTTCCAGGAGGCACGGCCCTCGGTCGCAGAACGAATGTCGCTTGCGAAGCCGATCATCTCGTCGACGGGTGCGATCCCCTCGACGACCATGAGGTCACCTTCCTGGTACATGTCGTCGACGCGGCCACGGCGACCCTGGACCTCGCCGGAGGCGGCGCCCATGTGGTCGTTGGGTACGTCGATACGGACGTCCTGCATCGGCTCCATCATCTTGATGTGGCCGTCGATCAGCGACTTGTGGACGGCCTCACGCGTGGCGGGGATGACCTGTGCGGGGCCACGGTGGATGGTGTCCTCGTGGAGTTTGGCGTCGTGCAGACGGATGAGCGTCCCCTGGACAGGCTCGTTTGCGAGTGGGCCGTTGTCGAGTGCCTCTTCGAGTCCCTCGATGAACAGCTCCATCGTCTCGTTTAGGTGCTGGATACCTTTCGTCTGGTCGAGGAGGATGTTCGTGCCGTGGATCTGTTCGACGTTCTGGGAGTCGTCTTTGTCCATGCCGGCGTCCTGGAGCGCTTCACGGCGCTCGAGTTCGGGCATGTCCATCGACGCTTCGCCCATCCGGATCGTCTCGACGATCTCCTCGGAGAGGGGTTCGGCGGAGATGTAAAAGCGGTTGTGTCGGTTCGGCGAGATACCCTCGACCTCGTCGCTCGGACGGTCGGTGGCCTCGCGGTAGACGACGATCGGCTCACCGGTGTTTACGGGAATACCCTGGTTTTTCTCGATACGCTGGGTGATGACCTCGAGGTGGAGTTCACCCTGCCCGGAGATCAGGTGTTCGCCGGTGTCCTCGTTGATCGTGATCTGGATCGTGGGGTCCTCTTTCGAGACCTGGCGCAGCGTTTCGATGAGCTTGGGGAGGTCGTCCATCGTCTGGGCTTCCACGCTCTTGGTGATGACCGGCTCGGAGATGTGCTCGATCGACTCGAAGGGGGTCATCTCGACGTCGGAGACGGTCGACCCGGCGATGGCGTCACGCAGACCGGTGACGGCCGCGATGTTCCCTGCGGGGACGTGGTCGACTTCCTCGCGTTCCCCACCCATGTAGATCCCGACCGACTGGACGCGGTTTTTGCCCGCGGTCCCGGAGACGTACAGCTCCTGGCCTTTCTCGAGGCTCCCCGAGAAGACACGACCGGAGGCGACCTCACCCGCGTGGGGGTCCATCGCGATGTCGGTGACCATGAAGACGACGTCGCCGTCCTCGTCGACGAGTCGCATCGACTCGGCGAGGTCGCTGTCGTCCTCACCGCGCCAGATCCGTGGGATACGGCGGGGCTGGGCGTCGACCGGGTTCGGGAAGTGCTCACAGACCATGTCGAGGACGACGTCCGACAGCGGCGTGCGCTCGTGGAGCTCCTGGCGCTCGTCCGCGCGCTCGAGTTCCATGATGTCGCCGAAGTCCATACCAGTTCGTTGCATCGAGGGCATCGAGACGCCCCACTTGTACAGGGCGGAGCCGAAGCCGACGGTGCCGCCTTCGACGCTGACGGTCCAGTCGTCGACGTCGTCCATGTCCTCGGTCATCCCGCGGATGAGCTCGTTTACGTCGCGGATGACGCCGAGCAGGCGTTCTTGCATCTCCTCGGGACCCTCCTGGAGTTCGGAGATCAGGCGGTCGACCTTGTTGATGAACAGTGCGGGTTTGACGCCCTCACGGAGGGCCTGCCGGAGGACGGTCTCGGTCTGGGGCATCGCGCCCTCGACCGCGTCGACGACGACCAGCGCACCGTCGACGGCACGCATCGCACGGGTGACGTCACCGCCGAAGTCGACGTGGCCCGGCGTGTCGATGAGGTTGATGAGGTGGTTGGTGCCGTCGTACTCGTGGGTCATCGAGACGTTCGCCGCGTCGATGGTGATCCCACGTTCTTGCTCGTCTTCTTCCGTGTCCATCGCGAGTTGTTCGCCGGCAGTATCGTCGGAGATCATGCCCGCACCCGCAAGGAGGTTGTCAGAAAGGGTCGTTTTGCCGTGGTCGACGTGAGCGGCGATGGCGATGTTCCGGATGTTCTCCGGTTCGTCCATCAGCCGTTCACACTCTTGGACGATCTTCTTACGTCGGCTCATATACGCCTTGTTACCGGTAGCGGGGTCAAAAGGGTAGTGTTTCGTCGCCGTCGGAAACCGGCCGGAAACACCACTGGAACGCTGAACGTCCGCTTTGCGTGAGGTAATGGCACACAGCGACCGACCACCCATCGACGGCCCGCCGGGACCGACACGCTCGGAGAGTCGGCACAAGAGCCATATCGTCACAGCTATTGATACCAATACACATGGATCTTCGCGTACAGGGCTCGGGCCCCTCCGCACCCTTTCTCGGGGCCAGGGACCTCTTCGAGACCGAACGAGACCTCTCCCGACCCGTCCACGTCAGGGTTCGTGAAAACCCTGACGAACGCACCTGGGCCGGCCACTACGACGACCGGCACGTGCTGAACATCTCGAGGCAAGCCGCCTCGAGCGCGCTGGCACGTGAACTCGCCTTACACGAGTTCGCCCACATGGCGAGATACGAGGAGGGCCACCCCTCCCACGTCCAGTCGACCGAGGAAGTGCTCTATCTGGCACTCGCGGGCAAGAGCGTCGAACGCAAGAAGCTCACACACTGCTATCAGATCGCAAACCACGTCAAAGACATCTACGCCGACGACATCACCCTCGCGGTCGGCCCCGGGGAGAAACTGCTTGCCTTCCTCGAGTCGGGTCTCGCCGCGTCGCTCGCGGATCGACCACGGCCGCCGGCCCGGCCCGGCCTCGAGCGGGTTTCGCCCGCCGCCGACCCCGAAATTACGGCCGTCAACGCCGCCTTCGCGCTCGCACTCGGCGAACGTCACGACCTCCTCGAGGCCGACCACCGCCTGTACGACCTGGCCCGCGTTGCGGCGATGGACGCCCCAGAGGTCGACTTCGAGTGGTTCCGCGAACAGTTCCGGGAACTGGCCCGCGACCCTGACTCGAGTGCCTACCGACGGACCCTAGTCGAGGTGACCCGCTCGTACGTCGGTTCGGGGCTGGCGGCCGACTGAGACTGTCGGCACACAGACGACACTGGCGAGTAGTCGGTCGAAACGGAAAAGCCGCGAAAGCGATCTTAGCGGGCGGCAGCCGCAACGCGCTCTTTTTCCTCTTTCTGACTGATCGCGTAGACGCCGACGTCGTAGTCAGCCGCGCGGACGAGCTGGTTGGCGACTGCCTCCTCGGCGGACGTCGCCGACTTAAAGGAGTCGTTCTGGACGCCTTCGGCGAGGAACTTCAGTGCCTGGTCGACCCGACGCTGGGGTGCGACGTCGACTGCCTTGGGCACGGAGATACCACCGTATTTCAGGCGGACGGTCTCCTCACGCGGTGCCGCGTTCTCGACTGCGTTGACGAGCACCTGCACGGGGTTTTCCTCGGTGCGCTCGGCGACGAGTTCGAACGCATCACGGACGATGTTCAGCGTCTGCTGTTTTTTGCCCGTGTTCTCTTCGGTCTGCATCAGGCGATTGATAAATCGCTCGACGATCGAGACCTCCGACTTCTTGAACTGCTTGCCGGCGTGACGCCCCATCGTGTGAGCGACCGGCGTGACGTTGATGTACCGTTCGGTCGAGGGGTCGGCGTACTCGATTTCGGTGACGCTCCACTTGCCGAAAAGCTGTGCGGAGACGTTGCTGTCGTCGACCGGGGCGTCGGGTTCGGGTTGGTCCTCTGCCGCCATGATTATCGCACCGGTTTCTCGGCGTTCCCGCGAACGAGTTCGATCATCGAGACGCCGTTTACCTTCTCGACTTTGTAGTTGACACCCGAGAGGTCACCCATCGCACGACCTTTCGCACCACCGATACCGGCGATGGTAACCTCGTCGTGTTCGTCGATAAAGGAAATGGCACCGTCACCGGGACAGAACGCGGTGACCTGTTTCCCGTTTTTGATCAGCTGAACCCGAACGCACTTTCGGATCGCCGAGTTGGGCTGTTTCGCCTCGATACCCACTTTCTCCAGTACGATACCACGACCTTGCGGAGCGCCCTCGAGGGGGTCTGACTTCTCGCGAAGGCCCCGTGCACGTCGCGCGTAGTCCGAGTCGGACCACCGCTGGTTCTGGCGGTCCTTTTTGAGCTTGCGCGCGGCGTATTTGCCGTTTGCCATAGTACCAGCGGCTAACCAACGAGGGCACTTAAGCGTCCCTGTTTCGGTTTCAAAAGACGCCGTGAGAAGGCTCGAGCGGGGTCGCTAGTCGTATTTGAGGGCGTTTCACGGCTTTGAGTTACGGCCACAGATCGACGCAGCGAGCCTCGGCGGGCAGGAGGTCCCCGAACACCGCCGTCAGATCAACTGGACGTCGTCGACCCCAAAGTGACGGTTCGCGAGCGTCCGTGCGGCCTCGATCGTCCACCCGCCTTTCCCGATCGCGACGCCACGATCCTCGCTTGCGACCTCGACGTAGGCGACGAGGTCGTCGTTCTCGCTTACGGTCACGTTGTAGACCGCCGCGGGTGCGAGCGCGTTTGCGATGAAGTCAGCCGGCTCGTCGGCGTCCTCGACGAGCCTGACCGGCCTGTCGACGTCTTCCTCGAACCGCCCGACTGTCTCGCCGCCGGGTCCGATCGCGTCGGCTATCTCCCCGACCGGGACGACGATGAGCAACCGTTCTTCGAGAACCAGACAGTCCCGTCCGGTCACTCCCGTTCGATCCTCGAAGGCGGCGAGATAGCCCCGGGCCTCGTCCTCGAGCGTGATGGCCATCCTCAGTCGGCCTGCCTGCCGGTACTGGATCTCATCCGGAGGTTGACGTCACCGGTACCGAGTTTGATCGGTTTGCCGACGATGACGTTCTCGGTGACGCCCTCGAGGGCGTCTTCCTCGCCGTGGATGGCGGCGTTGAGCAGGTGGTTGACCGTCACCTCGAAGGCCGCACGCGCGAGCACGGAGTCTTTCGACCCGGAGATACCGTGGCGACCGATCGACTCGATCTCGCCGCGGTTGGTCATGATGTCCGCGACGAGCATGAGGTGTCGGACGTTGACGTCGTCGAGACCCTGTTCTGCTAAGGTGTTGTGCGTCTCCTCGATGATCGCCTCTCGGGCGGCCTCGATCCCGAGGTTACGGTGGATCTCGTGGATGTTGTTGCAGGTCGTCCTCGAGGCGTCGACACCCTCGATGTCGAGAACGTCGCCGAACGCCGACCCCTCGGTGTAGAGGACAAACTCCTCGCCCTCTTCGAGTTCTTCCCGGCGGATGACGACCCGGGAGACCTCCTCTATGCCCTTGAACGTGATGTCACGCAGTTCCTCGACCAGCTGGAGCAAATCCCGGTAGGAGGGCTCTTCGGGGCCGAACTCGATCGCCGCCCCCTGCTGGACCGTCTCCACGCCGAGTTCGTCTTCTATGATCTCGGCGATCTCTTCGGCCGCGATCATCCGCTCTTGTAGGGTGTCCTCGTTGAGCGAGATCTGGACGCGCATGTCCGCGACGTTCGTCGAAACGTCACCGAGCGCGAGGATCTTCGTGGCCTCGATGTTCCAGACGACTTCGTGGGCTTTCTCGCGTTCTTTGGCGTACTCGTCTTCCAGGTGAACCGTCATCATCGGCGTGTCCGGGGTCTTCCGGGCGTCGACCAGTTCGATCAGCCGGGGCAGTCCCTGGGTGACGTCGATCTCGGCGACACCCGCGTAGTGGAACGTGTTCATCGTCAGCTGGGTCCCGGGTTCGCCGATCGATTGGGCGGAGACCGTCCCGACGGGATCGAGCGGATCGATCCGCGTATCCAGGTACTTCGCCTCGACTGCCTCCGCGATGTCCGCCGCCTGCTCTAGGGTGGGCTCCCGGTCCGCTATGGTCTCGTAGACGCGGTCTCTGAGCCGTCGGGGGAGGTCGGTGTCCTCGACGAGGGCGACCACGTCGTCGCTTACGTCGTACTCGACGTTAGTCATCGGAGGTCACCTCCGTCTCCTCGACGCTTTGACGCCTGTCGGCGTACTCAGAGAGGTTCGTCGGACGTGGTTTCATACCGAAGAACTCCTCGCGTTCCCGTTCGGTGTCGAACTCCGCCTCGAGCACGCGGTCGGCGATCCCCTCGACGTCGATGTCGTGGTCGGCCTTCGAGGAGACTTTCACCGGCGAGGTGCCGTCCTCACCGAACTCGAACTGGACGATCGTGTCGCTGGTATCCCGGACCGTTCCGTCGTACTGGGTCTCGAGTTCCGACAGCGCGTTGATCAGCCGACGCTGGAGGTAGCCGGATTTGGAGGTCCGGACTGCGGTGTCGACCAAGCCCTCGCGGCCACCCATCGCGTGGAAGAAAAACTCCCGTGGGGTGAGACCGGCGGTGTAGGAGTTCTCGACGAAGCCGTGGGCCTCAGCGGAGAGGTCGTTCGGTTCGTAGTGACTGAGGGTCCGATCCTCGTACCCCCGATTTATCCGTTCGCCCCGGACAGCCTGCTGGCCGACACAGCCGGCCATCTGGGTCAGGTTGAGCATCGACCCGCGCGCACCGGACTCGGCCATCACGACCGCCGGGTTGGTGCCCTCGAAGTGCTCTTCTGCGATGTTACCTGCGTTGTCACGCGCACGCGAGAGGGTCTGCATGATCTTCATCTCGAGGGTCTCGTCGATCGTCCGGCCGGGCAGGCTCTCGAGTTCGCTTCGCTCGTAGGCCCCGATGAGTTCCTCGACGCGGTCGTTCGCGTCCGCGATCGTCTCGTCGATGCGTTCTCGGGCTTCGTTGGGGATCGTCTCGTCGTCGATACCGATCGAGAAGCCAAAGTGCATGATCGCTCGCATCGCGAGCGTCGAGACCTCGTTTATGAAGATCCGCGATCGGGTGTTGCCATAGAGCTTCGTGATCTTGTCGACGATCTCGCCGCCGAACTCGCCGACCTCGTCTTCGGCGATGGTTCCGGAGACGAGTTGGCCGTCCTCGACGACGACGTCGTCGCCGACGGTGCCGGTGAACTCGAGGTCGAGGTCGTCGGGAAGCAGTTCCGAGAAGACGTCGTGGCCGGTCCAGAACGGCTCGCCCTCGGCGTCGATGCCGCTCGGCTCGGGTAGTTCGTCGATCCGGGTCGCCCGCAGTAAGTCGAGTGCTTGCGTCTCGTTGAAGCGGGGGTTGTCGTGGGTCAGCAGGTACATCCCGCTTATGTGGTCCTGGATCGCTCCGATGATGTTCTCACCGAAACGTGGGGAGAGGATCTGTTCTTGCACGCGCATGAGGACGCGAGCTTCCGCACGTGCCTCCTCGTTTTGCAGTGCGTGCATGTTCATCTCGTCACCGTCGAAGTCGGCGTTGTACGGCGGACAGACGACGGTGTTGAGCCGGAACGTCTTGTACGGCATCACGACGACTTCGTGAGCCATAATACTCATCCGGTGGAGCGACGGCTGGCGGTTGAAGATGACGATGTCGCCGTCGATGAGGTGCCGGTTGACTTCCCAGCCGGGGTCGACTTTCTCGGCTAAGGCCTCGCAGTTCTTCTCGGTGACTTTCAGTCGGCGGCCGTAGGGCCGACGAACGTAGTTCGCCCCGGGGTGTCCCTCCGGCCCGTTCGAGACGTACCGGCGGGCATCGGCGAGGTTGCGCTCGGTGACGTTCATCGTCTGGGTCATCTCCTTTGCGACCCGGTCTGGCACACCGACTTCGTTCAGGCTGAGCGTCGGGTCCGGCGAGATGACGGTACGGGCCGAGAAGTTGACACGCTTCCCCGAAAGGGAGCCACGGAAGCGACCCTCCTTGCCTTTCAGTCGCTGACTGAGGGTCTTGAGTGGGCGACCCGAACGGTGGCGGGCCGGCGGCGTCCCGCTGATCTCGTTGTCCATGAAGGTGGTGACGTGATACTGGAGTAGTTCCCACAGGTCCTCGATGATCAGCTGGGGGGCACCCGCCTCGCGGTTCTCCATGAAGCGCTGGTTGATCCGGATGATGTCCACGAGCTTGTGGGTGAGGTCGTCCTCGCTTCGCTGGCCGTTGTCGAGCGTAATCGAGGGGCGGGCCGTCACCGGCGGAACGGGGAGGACGGTGAGGATCATCCACTCGGGGCGGGACTTCGCCGGATCGATTCCCAGGACCTCCATGTCCACGTCCGGGATGGCCTCGAACCAGTCGCGGATGTCACTTGGCATCAGCTTGTTCGTGTCCTCCTCGGTGAGTTCCACGTCGAGGGCCTTCTCTAAGGCCTTACGCTGGCTCTCCCGTGGACGGAACGACCCCGAGAGGATCTCGTTTATCCGTGTGAGGTCGATATCCGTCTCCGTGGCGAGTTCGTCGGGTGTCACCCGTTCGCCGTCCTCGCCACCTTGCATCGCTGCGGCGATGCGTTGGGAGTACTCACTCGTCAGAACCTGCTGGACCTCGTAGTAGGTGGTCGGCTTCTCGTGGTCGATGTCGTACTGGACTTCCCCACAGTGGGGACACCGGTCTTTCTTGCGGGCCTGCCGGATCGCCGCCTTCGTCACGTCGTTTACGTCCCGGCCTAGCTTGCGGGCCTCGTCGACCTGGGCTCGAAACTCCTCGCGTTCGTCTTCGGTAAGCAGGAGCTTCGAACACTCCCGACAGGTCCCTCGCAACAGTCGGCGGATCAGCTTCGTGAACCCGACGTGAATCACCGGCGCGGCGAGTTCGATGTGCCCGAAGTGACCGGGACAGGACCCGGAGTGTTGTCCACAGGTCTTACACTCGAGGCCGGGATCGATAACGCCGAGCCGGGGATCCATAAGCCCCATGTCGATGGGGAAGCCGTCGTCGTCGTACGTGTCCGCGGTGATGATTTTCGTCGCACTCATCTCCCGGTACTCCTCGGGCTCCATGAGCCCGAAGGAGATCGATCCGATGTCTTTGGGTGTCGTGTTTCGCATTGGTTATACGGCGTCTTCGAGTTCGAGTCGCGGTGCGATTCCGAGCGCTTTCATCTCGTCGAGCAAGAGCTTGAACGCGTAGCTCATCTCGATCTCGTGGATGTCCGTCTCCTCGCCACAGTTCGGACAGTATACCCGTCGTTGCTCGACGTTCTCGGTCGCGGTCATCCCACAGGTCCCACAGATGTTGATGAACTCGCGGTCGGACTCATCGAGCAGTCGCTCTTTCAGCGTCAGTGCCGCGCCGTGACCGATGAACACGTCACGTTCCATCTCCCCGATACGGAGCCCACCCTCGCGGGCACGCCCCTCGGTGGGCTGGCGGGTGAGTACCTGCACCGGCCCGCGCGAGCGGGCGTGTAACTTGTTCGAGACCATGTGGTACAGTTTCTGGTAGAAGATGATCCCGACGAAGATTTCGGCCTCGATCTTCTCGCCGGTGATCCCCGAGTACATCGTTTCCTTGCCGGCGGAGTTGAAGCCGGCGTCCTCGAGACCATCACGGAGTTCGCTCTGGTCTTCGCCCAAAAACGGCGTCCCGTCGACACGGCGTCCCTCCATCGAGCCGAGTTTGCCACCGAGCATCTCCAAGATGTGCCCGACGGTCATCCGCGAGGGCAGAGCGTGTGGGTTGAGCACGAGGTCGGGTACGACCCCGTCCTCGGTAAACGGCATGTCCTCCTGGGGTGCGAGGTGGCCGATGACCCCCTTCTGGCCGTGGCGGGACGCGAACTTGTCCCCAAGTTCGGGGATCCGTTCGTCACGCACCGAGACCTTCGAGAGCTTCGAGCCGTCCTCGCCTTCCATCAGCGTGACCGTGTCGACGACGCCGCTCTCCCCCGAACGCATCGTCACCGACGTTTCACGGCGTTTCTGGGGGCTGAGCCCACCCATGTCGTCAGGCTCCTCTAAGAACCGTGGCGGGGAGGTCTTCCCGAGTAACACCGAGTTCTCGTCGACTTTCGTCTCGGGGTTGACCAGTCCGTCCTCGTCTAAGTGTGCGTAGGCTTCCTCACCACGGGCACCACGGACGTCCTGGCTCGGGATCTCGAAGCGGTCTTCCTGCCCGCCGGGATAGCGGCGTTCCTCGCCCTCGTAGGTCCGGAAGAAATGGGAGCGAGCGAGCGCACGTTCGACGCTGGCTTTGTTCATCACCAGCGCGTCCTCGATGTTGAACCCCTCGTAGCTCATCACGGCGACGACGAAGTTCTGGGCAGCGGGCCGGTCGTCGAAGCCGATCTGTTCGGTCGTCTGGGTCTTGACCATCGACAGCTGTGGGTAATGCAGCAGGTGCTGGCGCGTGTCCGGGCGGATCCGGTAGTTCGCACTCGGCAGGCCAAGCGACTGTTTTACCATCCCCGCACCCATCGTGATACGCGGACTCGCGTTGTGCTCTGGGTACGGGATCATCCCCGCACCGATCCCGAAGATGAGCTGTGGGTCGATCTCGAGGTGGGTGTGTTCCTCCGTCAAATCGTCCTCGTCGACGGCCACCAGAATATCCTCCTCTTCCTCGGCGTCGATGAACTCGACGTAACCGTGGGAGACGAGGTCCTCGAACTCGAGGCTCCCCTCCTGGAGTGCCTCGGTCTCCGCGTCAGTGATGCGGGGTTCGCCGTCCTCGACGACGAGCAGTGGACGGCGGGCACGCCCCGCGTCGGCGTTGACGATCACCTCGCGGGTGCGGTCTTTCACCGAGACGTTGACCATCTCGCTTACGTCGCCCATACGTCGTGCCTCCCGGATCTGTTCGGCCAGTTCGTGCGGGTTCGGGTGGGTCCCCACCAGCGACCCGTTCACGTACACCTTGGCTTCGCGCTGTTGACTACTCATATCAGTCGTCTGCTGTGGTTCGGTCGACGCCCTCGATGCCGGGGATCCCCTCGACACCCATCGACGCCAGTTCTCGTTTGAGGTCCTGTTCATCCTCGACGTTTTGGGACAGCTCCATCGCCTGTGCGAAGTTCTTCACCAGGCCACAGTTTGGCCCCTCCGGGGTCTCGGAAGGGCAGATGCGACCCCACTGGGTCGCGTGGAGGTCCCGTGCCTCGAAGTGAGGCTGTGAGCGGGAAAGCGGAGAACGCAGACGGCGCAGGTGAGAGAGAACGCCCATGAAGTCCGTCCGGTCGACGAGCTGTGAAACGCCCGAACGGCCACCGACCCAGTTGCCCGTCGCGATCGGGTGCTCGAGGCGCTCGGTGAGCACGTCCGACCGAACGACGGTGTTCACCGAAAGCTGACGGTTTCGCATGTTCGCCCGCTCGAGTTGGTATTTGACGTCCCGGGCCAGCTTGTTCAGTGCCGTCCGGAAGAGGTCTTTCATCAGGTCCCCGGAGACCTTCAGGCGCTTGTTGGCGTAGTGGTCCTTGTCGTCTGACTCCCGACGCTCCAGTGCGAGTTCGAAACACGCCTCGGCCATCCGACAGAGGTAGTGGGCCTTGTTGATCCGGACGTCCTCCTCGTCGACGCCGTCCTCGTGGAGGTGTGGCAGAAGGTACCGATCGATCACGTAGTTCGCCCGCTTGAGCTGGTAGTTTTTCCCCTGCCCGGAGGCGACGCGTTTGCCGAGGGCCTCGATCGCCTCCTCTTCGGTCTGGACTTGGGCTTCCTCTAGGTTCTCGAGCATGTACTTGACGACCTCCGGGTCGTTCGAGACCTTGTGGACGATCTCCTCGTCGGACTCGAGACCGAGCGCACGCACGAGGGTGACGAAGTCGATCGAACCCGAGACGGAGGGGAAGCTGACCTCGAGTAAGCCGTCGCGACCACGTTCACAGAGGACGAGCGCGCGGTAGCCACGACGCTGGGAGAACGTTTTCGCGACCTGAATCTCGTCGCCGTACTTGGTGTCGTACTCGGCGAGGATCTTGTTCGGTGCGAGGTCCTCGCTGGTCATCAGAACGCGCTCGGAGCCGTTGACGATGAAGTACCCACCGGGGTCGGCGGGGTCCTCGCCGATGTCGATCAGTTCCTCGTCGGAAAAGCCCGCGATGTTACACTTATCCGAGCCGACCATGACCGGCATCCGGCCGACCTTGGTTTCGGCGGAGTCGACCACGCGCTGGTCGCCCTCCTCGCCTTTCACGATCGACATCTCCATGAACACGGGGGCTGAATACGTAATGTTTCGCAGCCGGGCTTCCTGGGGATAGAGCAGTTCCTCCGAACCGTCCGCCTCCCGCACTCGCGGGGTCACGACCCGAACGTCGCCGAGTTCGACGTGGACCGGTTCCTCGCCTTCCTTGTCGCCGATGTCCGTCTCGATCGTCTCTTTCTCGTCGACGACCTCCTGCATCCCCCTGTTGAGGAAGGCGTTGAACGAACGGTAGTGGTGTTCCGCGAGCCGTTCTT
This sequence comes from Natrialbaceae archaeon Tc-Br11_E2g1, assembly GCA_001564255.1. Classification (GTDB taxonomy): domain Archaea; phylum Halobacteriota; class Halobacteria; order Halobacteriales; family Natrialbaceae; genus Tc-Br11-E2g1. The sequence continues at coordinate 693 of LKNC01000002.1, read as the reverse complement.
TCGAGAAGTACTCACGCGAGATGTCACGCCGTTTCGATCGGTTCATTTCTGTTGGCATTTATTCTACCACGAGTCGATATACTACTGCCTGATCGGTCGTTCGGGAATCCCGGACGATCTCGATCACGTCCCCTACCTCCGCATCGTCGGGCAGGGCCGGGTCGGTTCGTTTGATCTTGGGCAAGTCTGTGCGGTCGATGTCGTACTCTCCGAGCACGTCCTCGAGGTCCGTCTCCTCGAGAACCGTGTGCTCCGGAACGAGTTCGTGTTGGCTTACGTCTACCATGTGTTGGTCTGGGCTAACGGGAGAGAAGCGGCTGTCACGAGATACTGCAGTGACCTACAGGCGGGACGCATTTAACCGTTACTAACTACAGCCACAAGCAGTGCTAACGGCCGGGTGATCCTGACCGGGGCAGACGTTCACACTCGGGGATACCCCGTTCTCGTATAAACGCCTTCCGGAAAGTGTCATTTTGGTATAATTATACGCCGGGGGAGAGGTGGCCCGACTCGACGTACCAAACGGAGTTTAATTGAAAACCCTTAATACCTCGAGCGAAGGACGTGCAGTTGCAAGCCCGGGTGGTGTAGTGGCCCATCATACGACCCTGTCACGGTCGTGACGCGGGTTCAAATCCCGCCTCGGGCGTTTTCTCGAAATCAAACACCGCGAGCAACCAGCTTGCTGTG